>CALGVF010000195.1 GCA_937920115.1 uncultured Clostridia bacterium | reverse complement strand
ACAGAAGTTAAGCTTTGCCGCGCCGAAAGTACTTGCAGGGCGACCTGCCGGGAGGGTAGGTCGTTGCCACATTCAATTAGAAAAAAGCGAACGTTTAATGCGTTCGCTTTTTTCGTGTATGAATTTATTTCGGCACGGCGTACGTCTCACTCCGACACTGTATTCATTTTGACACTGTTCTCATTCCGAACACAGAAGTTAAGCTTTGCCGCGCCGAAAGTACTTGCAGGGCATGGCGGCGAATAACCCGTTAAAACCTACGCTTGGCAACCCATAAGCCGCATAATACTCCGAAAAACGCTCTTGAAATACCACATGGTATTCCTTCAAGCATTTTCCGAAGTCTTATACGACTTCTTGATTGTCAATCGCAGATTTTCCCGAATTATTCGCCTTTCTGCTGGGAGGATAGGTCGTTGCCACATTCAATTAGAAAAAGCGAACGTATTAAACGTTCGCTTTTTTCGTGTGTAATGTTTTAGTTGCAACTTATCTCATAAGCAGGGGGATATTTTTAAAATCGTAAAATCTGTAATGAGTAGAGTTTTCTTGACAAAATTGTCTATTCTGAATATAATTAACGTAATATTGAAAATGAAGTAGTAATAATGAAATGGTGATATAAAAATGCTTTTATGCCTTGAATTTCAGGAAGCATATAAAAGTCTTGATAAATTATGTAGAGAATGCCTGTCTAGTTATGATGGGGTATCCGGATATATTCGTTTAATGGAAAGCGAATGGTATGGAGAACAGTACGTTTCAACGTGGAATAGCGACTTAAAAAAATTAAAACACGTTCGGTGGGTGTGAAATCAATTATCGCACGAAGTAGGTACGTTGGAATCGAATATTTGTAGTCAGTTCGATTTGGAATTTGTTGATGACTTTTACGAAAGAATAATGAATACAACCGACCCGTTAGCAATACTACGTAAGGCTCAGGAAATTGAAAATCAACGGAAAAACAACATCAAACAAGAATACAGCCGAAATATTCAAAATGCAGATATAGACTCGGGCAATGAACAAAAGAATGGACAAAGAAAGTCTTATTTTGATGATGAAAAACCCTTTTTGCGTAAGGTTTGGGAAAAAATTAAAAATTTCTTTTCATAATTCATTATTTGCTAAAATATTTTATGTCATTTTATAAAACAGAGGATAAAGGAAATGGAAAAAGAGACTATTGCAAATCTTCAAGAATCTGTGGAAAAACTCGCTCAGGGAATCAATCCTTTTACGGGGGAAATAGCGGGAGACGACGAGATATTAAACGACGTCAAAGTGAGCAGATGTTTGTTTGCCGTAAACGGCGTATTGAAAGAATTGCTGAACGGTAAAACTTCGGCTAAAAAATCAAAAAAACGTAAATTTGAATACAGAGCGGAATTAACTCCGCAAATAAAAATCGAAGACTACCCGATAAGCCTTTCTCAGATTGTCAGAAATATTCTTGAAGTTTACGGTAAGGAAGTAAAACTGACTTATTACGACCTTGCTCAGATTCTTTACGCCAGAGGCTTGTTTGTCGACAACTCGGAAGAAGCACCGAGAATGATTGCAAGCGAAAAAGCCGAACAATACGGAATATTTCTTAAACGGGTTCATAGCAACTCGGGCGACAAATGGCAAACGGTTTTCGACCGGAACGGACAAAAGTTTGCCATAGACTTACTTCAAAATCTTTGATAACTATAAAAAAGTTGGAACGTCTCCATTCCAACTTTTTTTATGAGCAACTATCCGAATAAATCGTAAGATAGCAATTACTGAGTTGAAAATTACGCCTTTTTACGTTTCAGAACGATTATTGCCGCGGAAAGTATAAGTAACGCCGAGAGCGATATTATCGGAGCAATCGAGGACGAGCAGCCGCTGCCGCCCGAAGAATTACTTTTCGAGGATTCGTCGGACGAGGTTCCGCTCGACGGGTTTTCGCCGCCGTTTGATTCGTTATCGGTCGATTCGCTTGACGAAGAGTCTCCCGACGGCGGGTTTATAGGCTCGTCAGTCTTCGTATAAACTGCGTTGACCGTAATATCTTCAAACGCAAATTCGTGTTCTTCCCATTTTCCTTTATAGCCCTTCTTTTCGGGTACTTTCGGCTCGCTGAAATCGAAGTTTTCTATCGAATATTCGATTGTCGCTACGACTTTGCCGTCCGCCTTGTAGGTAACGGTGTAAATTTTGGGCGAGTAAACGGCTTGAACGGTTATGTTGCCTTTCAGCGTGTAATCGCCCCATTTGCCCGTATAAAACCTCTTTTCGGGTACCGCGGGTTCCTCTATATTTTTGTTGTCGTAATTGTACGAAACCTTTGCGACGATTGTTTCGCCGACCGCAAAAGAAACTGTGTAATCTATCGGCGTATATATCGCGTTGACGGTAATTTCCGCTTCGTTGGCAAAAACAAATTCTTCCCACTTAGCGGTATAACCGTCTTTTTCGGGAACGGCGGGGTCGGCGTACTCGGAATCGCTTATCGTATACGACTTTGTTTCGACTTTTTCGCCGTCGGCGTAATAGCTTACGGTATAATCGATAGGCGTGTAAACGGCGTTTACGACCTGTCCGACTACGTACTCGAACTCATAGTCTTCCCAACTTGCGTTGTAGAAACGCTTGACTTCAAGTTCGGGCGGTACGACGAAATCTTCCGTTTCTGCGGAATATTCGACGGCGACGTCCTCTTTGCCTTCTCGTCTGAATATAATCGAGTATCTTTCAACGGGCGTTTCGGCTTCGACTTCGTAAGCAATGACGACGACCGTCTCGTTATCCCAACCGTCTACGGCGGTTATTTTGCAAGTGTGATTGCCTGCTTTCAATCTTCCGTTAAAATCGAGCGACCCGTCTGACCATTCGTATTTAACGTCGAACGCCCCTGAATCGTCGGTAATCGTAATATAATCGAGCGTGGGGTAAGTTCCCTCGGTCGTTTTAAACGATCTTACGGCGGCGTCGATAACGGGCGGTTGCACGTCGGGCGGCAGAGTTTCGATTGCGATACTGTCGATAAACATCTTCGCAACGCCGTTCGCTCGCATACCGAACACGAATTTGCCTAATATTCCGTTCGGGCAGAGTTTATCCAAAACCGTACTGTCGGAAACCGTAATCGTCAGCCATTGTCCCGTTTTTGCCGAGCCGACGGGGTAGCGAAGTATCCAACCGCCGTTTCCGTCGGGAATACGAATTTCGGGATATCCGTCGTTGTCCGCCGCGTTTTTTTCAACGTAGAGAGTAAACGATATTTTCGTAATATGCTTTCTCTTATGGGCAAGCGGCGTAAAATCGAACGACATATCGAAAGACGAAGTCGTGTTGGAAGCAATTAGAACGGAATCGCTTTCAAAGCCCTCGGGAACGCCCGCGGCTTCCGCGTTTTTCTTGGAAACTACCGAAATATTGCAACCGCCGTAAACGTTTTCGCCCGAAACGTTTTCGCCGCTATACAGGAAACCGTTTCCGAAAATAGGAGCGTTTGCGAGCGATTTTATTCTGTTGCCGTCAAAATTCATATCGCCGTATCTGAAAAGCATATCGCATTCCGCGACTTTCGCAAAATCGACTCCGACGACTTTCCTTTCTTCTCCGTCCGAATAGGTCATTTCGAGACGAACGTTCTCGCCGTCTTTTTCGGTGAGGACGAGTTCGATTTCGCTATAATCGACGAACAAATTGCGAGTAACGGTAACGATATTGTTCTTTCTTGCCCAATTATCCATATCGCAACTCATTATCGTGACGGGGTTATCGGGGTTATAATACAGGTAAAAACCGTAAGAACCTATGCCGAAAGCCATTCTGAGTTGCTTTGAGGTGTCGGCGTTTTTATATCCGAATTCAACGATATCGCCGTATCCGAGCGTTTTGTTTCCAACGTACTTCGTACCTTGTTTTACCGATATTTCGTCTCCCTCGTTCATTGTCGTGACATCCGAGACGTCGTATTTTACCGTCGTTTCGGCTGAATCAACATCGAATGCCTTAGCGGAGCCGCAGAAGAGCAGGGCGGTTATAAGCAAAAGTAATACAGATAAATATTTTTTCATACTTTAACCCTCCAACAAAATACTGCGTATAGCCGCTATATCTTCGGCTGAAACGCCCATTCTTATAGCGTATTTTTCCGCTTTATCGCTAAGCGAGGAACCGGGTTGAGCGTTGATATAGTTAATCATTGCGTCAAACGGGGCGTACATTCCGCGAGAATTGTCTAAAGCCCCAGCGACCGAAAGGTGCGAAAGCTCAAAATCGCGGTATATATCGTTTACGGGAACTCCGCAGAGCATTTGCAGATAAGCGGCGAGAGTACCCGTGCGGTCTCTTCCTATGGCGCAGTGGAATATCATGGGGTAGTTGCTTTCGTCGGCGCAAGCCCTCAGTTCGTCGCAGAAATAACCGATGTATTCGTTGTTTGCGTCGTAACCGAATTCTATTCCTTTGAAATGTCCTACGTTGTACGCTCCCTTGATATTTATGAATTTCACGTCGTCGCCGAGCGGAGATTTCGTAAGCGTATCGCCTCTTAAATCGAGTTCGGTTTTAATTCCGAGCATACGCAACTGTTTTTTGCCCTTTTCGGTAATCGAATCGAGGTTCGCCGAACGGTAAATCATACCGTATTTAATAGTTTTGCCGTCTGCGGTTTTCGCCCCTCCGAGGTCGCGTGAATTAGATACGCCGTCGGCGGTAATGGTTCTCACGCTTCCTTTCGTGGTAAATTTATAGACCTTAGAGGTCGATTGTTCGCCGTTTTTATAGGATACTTTTACTTTCCAATAGTAATCTCTGTTCGGAATGAGGTTTTGCAACGTATATTCGGGCTTAATCGTCAGATATTTTTCGGCTTCGCCGAAGAATTTATCTTGGGACAGGTATACCTGATAGTATTCCGCTTCGGCTCCCGATTCGGGTTGCAATTCCAACTTTACATCGTTCATAAAGTATTGATCGCCTTTACCGAAATAATCGTAACTGCATTCCCGAGTATATTCGGCGAAATACTTTTTAATCGTCTCGTTGTCGAGGTCGATTTCGGACGAGCGTTCGGGCGATATGACTTTAATTATATCGCTTGAAGCCGCTTTTTTCGTTTTATCGGAAGCGACGGCTTCGGCGTAAAACGAGCATACGAAAATCGCGACGATCGCGAGCGAGAGCATGGTGACTTTAAACAGATGTTTTTTCATTTTTCCTTCCTTTTTATTGCTTTTATTTCGCTATATAACATTATATATCATAAATCTGCCGAAGTCTTGCCTTTTTGTATAATAAAAATGCTGTATTTCGCAATTTTGCGAAATACAGCGATATGATTTATAAACCGAAAATTACTTATTGTCGGTCGCTATGAGATTGATATCTTCCGTGATATTTTTGCAGATAATATCGTTTATCGATACTTTTCCATCTACGACGATTTTATTTATTTTAGCCATCAGGTCGAATAATTCGCTCTTTTTTACGGGCTTATCGGTCTTGACGGGTACTACGCTTCCGTCCGACTTTCTCACAGTCGTAGTCAGAACTCTCCTCGGGCAGACGACCTCGTTTTCCGCGTAGGTTTTTCCCCTCGGGCAACTGAACCCCGAAATTTCGGTTATTTCCGAGCCGTCTTGGCGAACGGTTATAAGGCACCCTTTCGGGCATTCTATGCAAGTAATCGTTTTCTCCGTCATAGTCATTCCACCTTTAATTCTATGGTATTTTCGGCGTTTTGTAACGTTTCTTTTCTTAAAACGTACGTTTGCATTTCACCGGGGGTTAAAATCGCCTTTTTGACGGCGAAAACCTCTTTTCCGTCCGCAAGTACTTTAAGCCGACGATCTCTTACTACGTTTTTAACTCTGAAAAACAGTTTCACGTTTGCGTTTCCGTCAGTTATTTTCTGCGGAACGATATAACTTATTATATCGCCGTTTTTGACTGCGATATTCTTATTTTTTACGACTTTACCCGCGATATATTCGGCTGCGGCTTTGCCCGCGAGTTCCGCCTCTTCCGACACGAAATCTACGAGGTCGTGAACGTGCAGAACGTTTCCGCAAGCGAATATTCCGTCGATATTCGTCATTCTGTTTTGATCCGTTATCGCTCCCTTGGTCGAGGGCGAAATTTCAACGCCCGCGTTTTTCGATAGTTCGTTTTCGGGGATAAGTCCGACGGAAAATAAAATCGTGTCGCAATCTATGTGCATTTCCGTACCTTTTATCGGCTTTCTGTTTTCGTCAACTTTTGAAATCGTAACGCCCGTAACCCTTTTATTACCATCGATATTCGTTATCGTGTGATTGAGATACAGGGGAATATTAAAGTCGTTGAGACACTGTTCGATATTTCTGTTTAAGCCCGAAGAGTAGGGCATTATCTCACATACGGCTTTGACGGACGCCCCCTCTAAGGTCATACGCCTCGCCATGATAAGTCCTATGTCTCCCGAACCCAAAATCACTACGTTTTTGCCGACCGAATAACCTTTTACGTTTATGAACTTCTGAGCGGTACCCGCCGAGAAAATACCCGCGGGTCTGCTACCGGGGATATTCAACGCTCCGCGGCTTCTTTCTCTGCAACCCATTGCGAGAATTATCGCTTTTGCGTTGACGGTTATGATTCCTGTTTCGGGGCTTACGATTGTAACTTCCTTGTCCTTTGAAACGTTTAAAACCGTGGCGTTCGTCATGTATTCTATGTTTCTTTTAACGACTTCTTTGACGAATCTGTCGGCGTACTCGGGACCCGTGAGACTTTCTTTAAACCTCGTCAGCCCGAAACCGTTGTGAATACATTGAAGGAGTATTCCGCCGAGTCTTTCCTCTCTTTCGACGATTAGAACGTCTTTAACTCCGCTGTCGTAAGCGGCAACTGCGGCGGCAAGCCCTGCGGGACCGCCCCCGATAATAACGAGATCTCTTTTCATTTCGTCACCCCTGTGATATTGTTCGAGCCTCGCTCGTTTTTATTGACTTCTTCAATCGGAATATTCAGTTCTCTTGCGAGAATTTCCGTAACTTTCACGCTGCAAAAACCACCTTGGCACCTGCCCATTCCGCTTCGTGTTCTGCGTTTTACCGCGTCAATCGAGCGAGCCTTCGGATTTCTTCTTATCGCTTCTAAGATTTCGCCTTCGGACACTTGCTCACATCTGCATACGATATTTCCGTAACTCGGATTTTCCTTTATAATCTTGTTTTTTTCTTCCGTCGGCAGAGTTTTGAATAAACCGTCGGGCGTTCGTCTCGGGTTGAAATTTTCTTTCGGCGATTTTCTGAACTCTTCGGGAATAAGGTTTTCCGCAACGTATCTCGCAATGGCGGGAGCAGAGGTGAGACCGGGCGACTCGATTCCGCAAACGGTTATTAGCCCCTCCGTCGCCTTGCTGTTTTCGATTATGAAATCGTGCCTGTCTTTCGAGTATGCTCTCACGCCCGCGAAAGAGGTGATAGTGTTGTAAAACGGAACGTTTTTAATCATTTCTGCGGCTTTTTCCTTGACGTGATTAAGTCCGATTTCTGTAGTGGAGACGTCGTTTTCTTCTATTTCTTCGGCGGTAGGTCCTAAAATTATATTTCCGTCCACGGTATTCGATACGAGGATGCCTTTTCCCTTTT
>CALGVF010000194.1 GCA_937920115.1 uncultured Clostridia bacterium | reverse complement strand
GGGAGGAATCAAGGTTTCGAGACTTGTCATTATGTGGCGTACCGTTAAACGCGATTTAAAAAAGGCTCTTCACCCCCGCACGGCGAGCGTGGTAAAATTTGAGGGCAGAAGAGTAGACGAGGACACCATAAACGGAGTAGCGAATTATTTTTCGATTTACGCGTTTCTGTTTATAATAATTCTGCTACTTCTTTCGCTCGACCCGTATTGCGGTTTTATTCAAAACAGTACGAATTTTAGCGTCTTCGAGACAAATTTTACGGCAACGCTTACTTGTATCAATAACGTAGGACCGGGATTCGGAGCAGTAGGACCGATGTATAGTTTTGCGAATTACAGTTGGTTTTCAAAAATAATATTGTCGTTCGCAATGCTTCTCGGAAGACTTGAAATTTATCCGTTACTGCTTACGATTATTCCGTCCACTTGGATAAAAAAGTAAAAAGAGGTTTACGATATGGCTGATTTAAGAGAGTCGTTAAACGAAATTAAATATTTTCTTCTCGACCTTGACGGTACGGTGTATCTTGGCGACAAACTTATCGGCAAAATGGACGAGACTTTAAACGAAATCAGAAACGCAGGCAAAAAAATCGTGTTTCTCACGAACAATTCATCGAAAAGCGTAGAGAGTTACGCAGAGAAATTGAAGAGAATGAAACTCTTTAAAAACGGCGACGAGATATGCACTTCGGGAATTGCTACGGCGAGATTTTTAGCCGAAAAGAGAAAGGGTAAAAAGGTTTACCTTTTAGGCACGGAAAGTCTTAAAAAGGAATTTAAAGCGGAAGGTATCGAACTTACCGATAAATGCGACGCGGATATATGCGTTCTTGCCTACGATACCGAGTTGACCTATAAGAAATTATGCCTTTTTACCGATAATCTGAGGAAGGGAGCGGAATATATCGCCACGCACCCCGATATAAATTGCCCGTCGGAAATAGAACCCGTACCCGACGTCGGAGCGTTTATCGAAATGATACGCTGTTCCACGGAAAGAACCCCCGATATAATAATGGGTAAGCCCTATACTTATTTCGGCGAATATCTGAAAAACGAGTATAAGTCCGAAAAAAACGAGTTCGTCATGGTCGGAGACCGACTTTATACGGATATTGCGTTCGGAGTGAATTGCGGTTTCCATACCATATTCGTTCTATCGGGCGAGGGGACTTACGATATGTTGAAGACGACCGAGAAAAAGCCCGAGTTCGTCCTTGATTCCCTCAACGAAATAATAAAGTATTTGTGACATATTATATATTGTTATGAAAATTGTAGACTATAAAGTTATAAACGAAAAGTTTAAAACTAAAAAAGACCTGCTTGCGGAAGATAAGCGGTTTTTGTTGGAACTTAACGAGATTGCGGACGAGATAAACTCGGGAGCGGAGGAAAGACCTATCGTTTTATTGTCGGGACCTTCGGGGTCGGGCAAGACTACTACGGCTGCTTTGCTTCATAAGTTGCTCGAAAAATACGGGAGAAAGTCGAGAGTTATCTCTTTGGATAATTATTTCAAGACCATATCGAAGTCGCAACTTACGAAAGTCGATCTCGAATCGCCTTCGAGAGTGGACTCGAAACTGTTATCCGAGCATATCGCGAAAATCGCCGCTTGCAAAGAGATAGAATTGCCGACTTTCGATTTCGTGGACACGAAAAGCGTGAAATCGGGCGAAAAGTTTA
>CALGVF010000193.1 GCA_937920115.1 uncultured Clostridia bacterium | reverse complement strand
TTTTTGAGGAACAGTCCCGTCGGGAATACGAAGAAGAACACTATTAAAGCGGCGGCAAGCACGACTGCCGCTATCGCTACGACCTTTTCGCATTTCGCCACAAACCCCGAGAACCTCCTCGTAAGAAGCAGGTACAAAGCGACTATTACCGCCCCGACCGCCAAGCCCGCAAGCATATACTTGTAATACGGCGACCTGTACTTTATCGTCACAACGTTCTCGCCCTCGTCGAGCGGTATTATCATAAGCCCCGTCGGGTTGGTCTTCATTTCGCGTTTTACACCGTTCACCTTCACTTCGTATCCTTTGATATTCACGTAATTTATAAACAGACTCTGACCTTTTTCGGCGGTTATCGTCGGCAATACAATCTCGTTGCGTTTAAGTTCGTATTTAACTTCTCTGCCTTCGAGTTTCTTCTTTAATGAACTTATATTCGGTCTCGATACATAAGTGCCGCTGAAACTCGTTCCGCCTAAAAATTCGTAAACCGCTATTTCCTTCTGAGATCTGCTATCGTCTTCGTCGTATACGATATTTTCTCCGTCAACCACCATACAGGACGGCAACGCAAGAGTGTTTTCGTAAACGGTATACCTCGGCGTGTTCGCCTGTATCCAATATTGCTCGCCGTTTTTAAGAGTTACTCTCAGCCCTATAAACGCGTTGGAATCTCTTACGCCCTCGTAACTGATTTTTACTTCCGAAGTCTTGAAATCGGCGGCGTTTTTATAGGTCAGATAGCCCGTCATATTGCTATCGCTATACGTAAACGTATATTTGTCGCCATTCTTTTTGCAACCGCTCGACGCGGTAAGGCTCGCCTGCGTAAGTCCGTCGAGAGTAAATTCACTCGCTTCGGCGTTAGTCACTCTGTTCATTATAACTCTCACCGTATCGGGTTCGGCGGCAAGTTCGTCCGTCGTGTATACTTCTTTTCCGTTTACCGAAAAAGTAAGTTTACCGTCCTCTCTTCTCACCGAGAAAACGATATCCCGATATGGTATTACTTCTTTAAATTCGCCGTTATAGTCGGGCTGAACGGTGTATAAACTCAGATTTTTGCCGTTGTTCGCCTCTTTTTTACGAACGTCCAAAAGTGGCTTCGACCATGCGTATATATCCGTTCTTTTAAGGTAGGAATTATTTTCCGCGGACGGCATGCAAGCGGTGTGATTGGACGTATTTTCTCTGCAATAAAAGTCGTAAACCTCGAATCTGTAACTCATAAAAGCGTCGGCGAAAGTCGAACCGTTATTCGACCTTATGCTGTTCGTGCCGCCGCTGTAACCAAAGTCTCTCTTTACGCGGAAGTTCTCGGCGTCCGTCACCGAACTGAATATCGAATAAGTATAATTACGCAAGGTGAGCGGCGAATCTCCCGAAATATAATAGTCGTGACTTTTCAGTCTCGAATATTCGTCGCCGTAGTTTTCCTTTATCTGCTCGATCATCGAAGAATACTGATCGTAATTCTCCTTCGAGCCGCCCTGCCTGTTGCCCTTTACCGTCGCGAACCCGTAAAATACGCATTGCGAAAGCGACAATACGCAAAGCAGCGAAGCGACTTCCTTAAACTTAACGAACTTGAATTTCACGAACAAAGTTGCGACTATAAATATCACCGTCGCCATTAAAAACAGTACGATAATCGCTTCCAAGCCGCCGCAGGAATGGGCGAAACTCGCAAAGAAGCCGTCGAACGGCATATTGTCCGAAGAAAGCGAGAACCACTCGACTATTTTTTCGACGAGTTTATTGTCTTTGTAGTTGCCGTTCAGAATAAATCTGAAAAACGAGAAGGTAAATATGCCGCCGAGAGTAACGAGTACGCTCACTACAAGCAATGCTACGAAAGTCTTTTTGCCCGCAGAGAAATCGGAAAACGGGTTTTTGGACTTTTTGCCCGAAGTCTCTCCGCTTCCCTCGACTTCCGAAACGCTTTCTGCCGAGTCGTCAGCCGTTTTGTCCGTCGCTTTACTCTTCTCACCGTCCGAAGCGAGTATCGAAGAAACGCTTTTCGCCGAAATATAAAGTCCGAACATATCCATAAGGAAGCCGAAGCGGTAGGTGTACGAATAAGTCGAGCCCATATTGAGAAGAGACATACTCTCCTCGACAAGGCACGGAATAATCAGAATTAAAAATGCGAAAATCGAGAAAAACGCGAATTTGTCGCCCTTTTCCGAACGGACGAAGTAGACCGCTCCGAGGAATACGAAAGTCGAATTGCAAAGGAAGTAAGTAAGTTTTTCGTATAAGTGCTGAACGAGTTTTCCGTCCTCGATTTGTTTTTTGGTATACGTTTTGAAAATTTCGCTGAAAATTCCCGTATTTCTGCTCGACACTTTAAACGCGTAAAATGCGGGTACAAGCAAAGGCAGACTTATTGCGATTCCGAGTACGAAACCGAAGCAAAGTCTCGTGAGTTTATGCGATTTTTCCTCTTTTTTTACGCAGATTACAACGTAAAGAACGAGTATCGGGAACAGCGAAAAGAACGAGAAACAGGAAATCGAAAAGCAGGTATAAATATTGAGGACTAGTCCTACGACGAACATAGTCAGCCTGTCTGTTCTGATAAAGCGGATAAAGCCCGAAACGAGTACGGGCATATAAATCATTAAGTCAACCCAATTAACGTAGGTATTTGCAACATATAAATAGCCACCGAAAGCGTAAAGTACCGCCATAACAACGGAAAGATAATACGGAATATCCTTAAAATAGCGTTTTAAGAAAAGTAAAGCGACAACCGCGGCACATGAAACTTTGAGCGGAAGAACGATACTTATCATATTGATAACATTGCCTTTGCCGCCGAGCAGGAATACGAAAGTAAACGGACTTATCGTACAATAAGCGAGCGAACCGAAAAGGTCCATGCCGCCGCCGACGAAAAAGGTATGAAAAAGCCCGTCCGTACCGTCGAAAAAGGCGAAATAATGTTCGAGAAGGGGGCAAACCTGAGCGAGGTGATCGTAACTCGACATACAGGTATAGCCGAACGGCCATATACCGAAACACGCCTCGGCGATGCCGAAAACGAGGAAAATGAATACGGGAATTGCGAAAAAACCGTAATTTTTATTCAAAAAAGGAAGTATTTTTTCTTTAAAAACGTTCTTTTCCATATTTTCCATAATAAAATAACCTTATCGTCGGCGAATGCGTTCAAAGGGTTAAAAAACGCCGAGAGACGAAAACACACCGACATAATTATTTTCCGATTACATTTTAACACAAACGAGCGATAAAAACAATCGAAAAACGGAAAAATTCGGAAAACAAATATTTTCAGAAAAAAACAGTTGATTTTTACGAAAAAATAATATATAATGGCTTAGTCGAAGGAAAGTGAGCGTTGCTTAGAGGCGACGGATAGTGCCCCTGCCGAAAAAAAGCGAAAGATTAAATTTTGCTATGAAACGGAAAAGCGGGTAAATTGAATAGACGGAGGCTTATCGAAGCGGTCATAACGAGGCGGTCTTGAAAACCGTTTGGGCAAAACCCACGGGGGTTCGAATCCCTCAGCCTCCGCCAAGTGAAACTCGTTTGAACTTTTGAGGTTCAAGCGAGTTTTTCTCGTTTTTGGCGGTTGTTTTGCTCTTTTTTTCGATTTTTTCGCCTATACCAGCAAGCAAATCGTCGGTATCCTTTCTTGTTATCGCCGCCGGGTGATTTGTATCGGTGTTATAGAAAATCAGAATCCTATCGTCGTATAATACGATGCGATTTATAAATGAGTTGAAAAACTCGTTTTTTTCTTGGTCGTTTTCGTATTTTCTATGGACAAAGAAATTCAGGAATGCCTTTACTTTGTCTACTTCGAGCGGTTTTATCTGCTTCGCTTTTTCAAGCGATATTTTCGCTTCTAATTCGTCCTTTTGCGTTTCGAGAGCAATCAGTCTGTCTTTGGCAGATTTCGTGATTAAACCTTGTTCTATGGCGGATAAAAGCGAATTTGTCGCCTTTTCTTTGGCTTTCAGTTCGTTTTCGAGATTTTCAAGCGTTGACGTTTTCGTTATTTCGGAATTGAATTTCGTTACGACCTGTTCGGCAACGGCTTGTATCACCTGCGGCTGTAAAACGTAATCAATCGTTGTTTTGAAAACCAAATCTTCCAGTTCCTGTTGCCTGTAACTTTTCTTATTGCAACGGTGTTTGTTTTTCTTACGTCCAAAACATTTATAATAGTGGTGAAGTTTACCTGTCTGACTTGTTCCCGTCTCGGCGGTCATCAAATTGCCGCAGTATCCGCAAAATAATTTTCCGCTTAAAATATACGGCTTTCCGCTCTTGGTTGCTCTCGGTTTGTGCTTGTGTTCGTCCATTATTGCGTTACAATCGAAAAATAACTTTTCATCAACGATCGGCGGAATTACGTTTTCGTAAATAACGCCGTGAGAATTATAAACGCCTATGTATTTTTCGTTGCGGATAATTCTCGCAAAACTGTTCATATTGAACGGCGAACCGGCTTTTGTCTTAATGCCTTGCGCATTAAGTCGATCTATGATTTCCTTTACTTTCTCGCCGTTTTTGTACCTTGTAAACATATCGCGAACGATATCGGCTTCGTAAGCGTTTATCGTCCACTTTTTATCCACGATGTCGTAACCGAACAGACCGTAACCGCCGACAAAATGACCTTTCAACAGGCTTTCTTTTACGCCGCGACGGACTTTTTGCGAGAGTTCGGCGGAATAATATTCCGCCATACTTTCAAGCATACCTTCTACCAGAATGCCGCTGGCGTCTTCGGTGATGTTTTCTTTTGCCGATAGCACGCGAACGCCGTTTTTCTTTAATTTTGCCTTGTAATTTGCGCTGTCGTAACGGTTGCGGGCAAACCGGTCCAACTGATAAACGAGAACGTAATCGAAATTTTTCTTTTTACTGTCCTCGATCATTCTTAAAAATTCGGGGCGTTTGTCCGTCGTTCCCGTAAGCGCACGGTCTATGTATTCGGCTATCACGAGATAATCGTTGCGACGGGCAAAGTCGTAACATTCGCGAAGTTGTCCTTCGATTGACTGTTCGGTCTGACTATGCGAACTGAATCTTGCATATATAACGACTCTTTTTTTCATTTTATCTCCTTCTTCCCGAATACGTTTTCGGGCGTAAGCGCGTCGATATTACCTCCGCCGTTTACAAAATCGAGTAGTATTCTAGCAAAGGTTGCGCCATTTGAGCAAATATATTTAATTCCATTCTGCACTTTTTGTTCATTCATGGAAATGTTTGAACACTGTAACACCCCACGAATTGTGGAAATACTTTTATCAATTTCTTCAACAAACTCATATACTTTCCCCATTTTTAACTCCTTCTTATATTTATTTAAAAATTTTAATATCTTCAAGATTTTTGCAAGCCAAATCCAACTGGGATAAAAAATAGAAATACGGCAAATATTATCCAACACCCTACCATAACTTTTTCCCTAAAATGTTCCTTTCTAATGTTTACATATCGTAAAACTCTAAAAATAAATCAATCAACTTGCTCGTAATAATAAGAGTAGTCGATTCCTTTCATAAAGATTTCGCGATTATTTACATCGTCGGTCAATGCGCCTTTTATAAGTTCGTAAATATGCGATGAATCTACGGGGCTTTCTTGCATTGCCGTAAGATATTCCTTCTTATCGATTTTGCTCCAATCGGTGCATTTTTTAAGATTCTTTTTCAGAATCAAATCCAACCAAATACGAGTACTTCGACCATTTCCTTCCATAAACGGATGAGCAACGTTCATTTCAACGTACTTTTTTACTATGTTTTCAAGCGTATCTTCGGGCATTTTTTCGATCAACCGTAAATTATCCTGTAAAAACATAGCGGGAGCAAACGCAAAGCCGCCTTTTGCAATATTAAGCGTGCGGATTTGCCCGGCAAAATCATATAACCCGCCGAATAAATAAGCGTGAATTTGTTGTAAGCCTTTGACTGTTCCGACTTCGATGGCATCTATAAAAGAACTATCAAACAAAGCGTATGCTTTTTGTTTGCTTTTTCCATCAATCGTATCGTCCGACTGCGTAAACCAACTGATAAACTCTGCGCCGACCTTGCTTGGAAACTCCGCGGCAAGTTTAATAACGCCGTCGGAATCCAACGCGTCAGCCATATACTTTTTCCCGTCGGCAGCGGTTAATTTCAGTTGGGTAGTGGCACTAACCAACTCGCTGTTTTCTTTTTTCAGTTTGGCTTTCAGGTATTTCCAATAGTTACGGCATTTTTCGTAATTATCTTCATTTCTGATTGCCCCGATAATATCAAGAACACTGAAATACCACTTGTTGTTTTCCTCGTTCCAAGCGGCGCGCACTTCTTTATCGTTAAAAAATCTGATTGATATTTTCATACAATCCCCTTACATTTACATTGACTATAAAGCCACAAGCACCAGTTTTTTTTAGCAATTATTTTTCGATTTGCTCTTCAAACGTAATTCCTTTACTTTCGCAAAAAGCGTAGAATTTGCCTTGCGAAACAATTTGCGGTTCGCGGTTATCCTTTTCCCAACGGCAAATTGTAGCGTAGGATACGCCAAGTTCCTTTGCCAATGCCTCCTGCGTTAAAAGAAGTTTCATTCTCGCATATTTTACTTGTTCGGAAAATTTCATTTTAAACCTCATAGTTCGTTCGGATTATCGGGTAATAAAGAAAAATAGTCGTCCTTTTTTGAGATGGGTTTCCCGATTTTATACATTGATTTTTATTCGTTTACGACCTTTTG
>CALGVF010000192.1 GCA_937920115.1 uncultured Clostridia bacterium | reverse complement strand
TCCGTTGCGTTTGCTTTTACGAAGAAAAGCGACCCGTCGGGCGGAAAGGCTAACGCCGCCGCAGAAACGCTCGAAGAAGTCACCGATCTTAAAAAAGCGGATACTACCTCGCTCATTTCCGATCAGTACCTCAAAAAGACCGAAGATTACACGGATTTAAAGGGAAAACAATGGGTGATAGTAACGCTTGACGGCGAGTGTCTGACCGATAAATACGTCAGCGGCGATATAAACGAGTTTTTGGACTCGTTCGCAGGCTCGGTCGCGGTAAACGAAATCGAAAAGGAACAGAGAAACTTCCTTTTCAATCTTACCGCAAACAATATACCTTACGAACTCAAATATTCGTACAACACCGTAACTAACGGCGTTGCTATTAACGTTGACGTTAAATATCTTACCGATATAGCGAAAATCGACGGCGTAAAAGAAGTTGCGGTTTCGGAATACTATTACGCTCCTCAGGACGAAGAGGTAGACAACAACGCAAACGTTGAAAATACCGGTATATATAAGGTTAGCGAAGAATTGCGTTCCAAGGGTTACGACGGAAGCGGAATGGTTATCGCCGTACTCGATACGGGTCTCGATTCCACGCATCAGGCGTTCAGAACTATGCCAGACGAATCCGCAACCCCCGTCGCTCTTACGAAATCTGACGTCAACGACAGAATTTTCGGGGCTTCGGCAGGCGGTTTAACGTCGAGATCGAATAATAAAAACATAACGGCAAACGACGTCTATTATAACTCGAAAGTACCGTTTGCGTTCGACTATGCGGATAACGACGCGGACGTTTATCCGTCCTATTCGCATCACGGAACGCACGTTGCGGGTATAATAGCAGGTTCTCCGATATACAAGACAAACGCCGACGGTTCTTTTGTTTTGGACGGCGACGGCAACAAAATTCTTGACACAATAAAGGATCAGGACGGCAACGAACTTCTTAACAAAGAAGGAAATACGATGACCTTTACGGGAGTTGCTCCCAACGCTCAACTTGCAATATTCAAGGTTTTCTCGGATAACGAAAACAGAGACGGCGGTCTCGGCGGCGCGGAGACTATGGACATTCTTTGCGCTTTGGAGGACTGTGTTAAACTCGGCGTTGACGTTATCAACATGAGTTTGGGTTCTTCGGCAGGCTTTACCAAGTGCGAAAGCGAGTACATGCAGACCGTTTACGACAACGTAAGAAGTCACGGCATAAGCCTTATGGTTGCGGCAAGTAACGATTACAGTTCCGCGTATAACGGTACTTACGGTACTAACCTTGCGAGCAATCCCGATTCGGCAACCGTAGGCGCTCCCTCGACTTATACTGCGGCAATGAGCGTTGCGAGTATCAACGGTCAAAGGGCGAAATATATAAAAGTCAACGTGGGAGGAGAGGATAAGTTCCTTTACTTCACCGAAGCGTCCGACGGAAACGGAAACCAAAAAGAATTTATCAAAGAATTAAAGGCGAAATGCCCCGATAAGGTAAATAAAGACGGTTCTATGAATCTTGAATACGTCGTTGTTCCCGGATACGGTCAGACCGTAAACTACGCAAATATAAACGTTGCGGGTAAAGTTGCGGTCGTACAGAGAGGCGGCGACGTTACGTTCGAGGAAAAAGTCAGAGTAGCGAAAGCGAAAGGAGCAATCGCATGCGTTATTTACAATAACGTATCGGGTACCATTCGTATGAGTCTCGGAAACCTTAACGACCCCATTCCTACCTGCTCGGTAACGATGGACGCTGCGGAAGTGTTTGTTAAGACTCAGAAAAACGGCAGTTTCACAATAAGCGAAAATCAGATAGCGGGACCGTTTATGTCCGAGTTTTCGAGTTGGGGACCCACTCCCGACCTTAAATTGAAACCCGAGATTTCGGCTCACGGCGGCGAGATTATTTCAGCCGTTCCTAACGGTTGGGAAGAACTCAGCGGTACGAGTATGGCTACGCCTAACCTTGCGGGGGCGATGAGTCTTGTTATTCAGTATGTGAAAAACAATGCGACTAAACTCGGCGTTGATAACGACGAATTGCTTTCGGATGAAGTTTCGATTGCAAACCGTTTGTTTATGAGTACGGCAACTATCGCTAACGATACCTACGGTTCGCCGTATTCGCCCCGTAAACAGGGTGCGGGACTTGCCGATATCGAAAAGTCGATGAAAGCGGAAGCATACTTGTACGTCAAGGGTTCCGATAAATCGAAAGTTGAAGTCGGCGACGACAAGAACAAGACGGGCGTTTATACGCTTAATTTCAGCATAAAGAATTTCTCGTCGAGTCCGAGAACTTACACGTTCGACACAAAGACGATGACCGAAACGCTTGCGTCCGATAAACTTACGGTCGCCGAAAGAGCGTATATGCTCGACGGCAACTGTTCGTTCGAGTTTACCGTAAACGGTACTAAGTTGGACGGCAATACGTTCACGTTGGGCGCTAACGCCGATTGGGACGTTGAGGTTAAGATTACGCTTAACGATAAGGCGAAAAAATACATCGACGACAGTTTCAAAAACGGTATGTACGTCGAAGGTTTCGTATTGCTTAAAGATACTACGGGCGACGCAAATTCGGTTGACCTCAATATTCCGTGGCTCGGATTTTACGGCGATTGGTATTCCGCGCCGATGTTCGATATATCCGATTTCGAATTGTCCGAGAAGTTACAGGACGACAGTATTCCCGATAAGGATAAACCGAAGGCTCAGATGTACGCTACGCAACCTCTCGGTTCGTATTATGACGGCAAGTATATAATTCCTCTCGGTTCGTATCTCTATACGATTCCCGACAATATGAAGAAGATATATTCTTCGTCCGATAAAGCGGCTATCTCTATTTACGATACGAGCAGTAATCATACGATATATCAACTTTACGCGATTTATGCAGGTCTTCTGCGTGGTGCGAAAACTATGAACTTTACAATAACGGACGCGATTACGGGTGAAGTCGTATATCAGAAGACTACGACAAACGTCAGAAAGGCGTACACAGGCGGTTCGTCGGCGAGAGGTTCGCTTATCGAAGTTGATTGGTCGCCGATCGAAAGAAGCATATCTAATAACAGAGAATATCTCTTCCACATGGAAGGCGTACTCGATTCCATCTCCGATGACAGACAATTTAATTCGAGCGACTATTCGTACACGACTTCCTATGATTTTACGTTCAGAGTGGATACGGAAGCGCCCGTTATCAACGATTACAGAATCAGATTCGATTCCTATAAGGACGCGACGGACGTTATAAGATATAAAGTATATCTCGATATCGACGTTTACGATAATCAGTATTCTCAATCGGTCGCTCTTTGCTATGCGGACTATAACGAAATGGCGTTGAAATTGTACGATTCCAATGTTACGCCGATATATTCCAACCGTAACTCTACGACTACCGTCACTTTGGACGTTACCGACTACTATGAAGCGGTAAGAAATAAAACGATCGACGGCAAAGATTTATACTTGCAGGTTGACGACTACGCCCTCAACACGAGAGTGTACAGAATAAACGAATTCCAGACCTTTGCGGATTCTATAAATTATCCCGACACTGTAACTATTACTTCGGGAAAAGACGCTGCGGAAGGGGCTAGGTTTAACGGCGAAAGTTATTCCAAAGAAATTACTATCGGCGTAAACGAATCGACAAAACTCGAAATAGCGGTAAATCCTTCGGATGCGGCAAACGTAAACCTCTTCTGGAAATCTTACTCAAGCGGAGTTGTGGAGGTAAATAACGGCGAACTTTTCGGTAAAAAAGTCGGAGACGCTTTGGTTAAAGTTTACGCCGGCAAAGACGAAACGGCAACCGGATTCGATACGATTTTGGTTCACGTCGTCGAATCCGACGCGAAAACTCCGTCCGTAAGCGGAATCTCTATGGGACTTATTCCCAACAAGAGCGGGGCAATGGTAGACCCGACGAACAAAACCGTCGAAGTTCACCAGAACGAGCGTATTCAGTTCTCGATTTTGACCGAACCTTGGTATTACGATGACAGCGATATAGACGTCAGATGGACGACGTCGTCGCCCGAAGTCGCTACGGTCAACGCGAACGGTCAGGTAAAAACCATAAAAGAAGGCGTGGCAACGATTACCGCAACGCTCTTCATAGACGGAAATCAGACGATTTATTCGGCAAGCACTACTTTGTCCGTAGGGGCGGAGTTCATCGTTCAGAACGGATATCTCAGAGAATACCACGGCGCGGGCGGCAAGGTTACCATTCCGAAATCTCTTAATGTTTACTATATTTACGAGGAAGCGTTCAAGGATAATAATAATATAACAGAACTCGAGATCTCGGCGCCTTGTACCGAAATCCAACAGAATGCGTTTGCAAATATGACCGCATTGAAGAGAGTTATATTGCCTCACACGCTCAACTATATTTACAAATATGCGTTCTATAACTGTAAGAAACTCGAAGTTATAGATATGCACGCTCGTTCGATAGGCGTCGGCGAACACGCATTCGACGGTTGTTCGAGTCTTAAAAAATTCAACAATATAACTCTTCTTAACGGTATCAAAAAAGAAGATGCTGATATTCTGAAACTTACCGAAGGAACGGACTATTCCCTTTCTGCGGCGAAACTTACAACTTTGAACGCTTTTGCTTTCAAAGATTGTACTTCGCTTACGGAAATCGATATTACCGAACTCAGAGTTGCGGGCAATAACGTATTCGACGGTTGTACTAACCTTAAAACGGTAAAACTCAGTAAGTTTACGGATCTCGGCGAAGATATGTTCCTCGGTTGTACCTCGCTTAACAAACTTGTGTATACCGACCTTACTGCGGACGACGTCGATAAAATGACTTACGATACCAAACTTTCTCCGTTCGGTAATTGTAAGATAACAGAAATCGAGGGAGACGCAGGACTCACCTATGACGGCGGAGTATGGTATAAAGAAAGCGAGAAAAAGATGATAATCAAAGCGTCGCAGACTCTTTCGTCTTTCAACGTTCCTGCTTCCGTCGAAGTGATTTCGGCAAATGCGTTTGCCGGAAATAACGTTCTTACTTCAGTGACGTTTGAAAGCGGATCGCTTAAAGAAATAGGTAACTACGCTTTCTCGGGCTGTACGAATTTGAAATCGGTAACGTTGCCCGCAAGTCTCGAAAAACTCGGAGTCGGCGTATTCAGTTATTGCTACGCTCTTGAAACCGCAGATTTGTCGGCAGTTTCCGCGATAACCAAAATACCTAACGAAACTTTCCTCGGGGCAGGGCATGCTTCCGACGGATTGAGCGGAAAACTCGGCTCGATAACCGTAAACGATAGCGTGACGGAAATCGGCGATTCAGCGTTTGAGAGAAGCGGACTTACGAAAGTCGATTTCTCTGCGACGAATATATCCGTTATAGGAGACATGGCTTTCGCTTCTTGTCCGTTCTTACAGGAAGTTAAACTCGGAAAAATAACCGAAATGGGTTACGCCGCATTTGCAGCATTGAACGGAAACGGAATACTCGGAAGCGTATCTTTCGGTACGGGCAGCACCGCTCTCGGCGAGTATTCGTTCGCAAATCAGAGAAATCTCACGAGCGTCGTTCTTTCGGACGAGCAGAAGGCTATAACCGAAATTCCGCAAGGAGCGTTCAGAAACAACGAAAGGCTTGCAAATCTCGGGTTTACGTCGATCAAAGTAGCGGGAGATAACGCGTTTGAAAATTGTAAGGTTCTCACACTCGATTTATCCGTTCTTGAAAATGCGGGTAAATATGCGTTCTATAATTGTAAAAAAATTGCGGGAACCAATCTTTCCAACCTCGAAAAAGTAGGCGAATACGGATTTTACGGTTGCGAATCGCTCCGTACGCTCACTCTCGATAACATAACTAACGTCGGAAATTACGCGTTTGCCGAAAGCGGAGTAACGAGCGTGACGTTCGGTAAGGAAATTTTACCCGAAGTCGAAAAATATCAGGAGAAAAACAAAGATAAAGAGAGAGTTCTTAAAGGTATAGGCGATTATGCGTTCTATCGTTCCGCTCTTTCCGTAGACGAAATTTCGATAAAACTCGGAAACAAAGACGGCTTAAACGCTGAAATAGGCGACGGTGCGTTCTCGGCTGTAAAGGGCATAGGAAAATTCAGCGTAACCGACAGCGCTAACAGATTCGATTACAAAGACGGCATACTTACGAAGAAAGTCAACGCAGGTCTGGAAGTAGTAGCGTTTGCGGCGAAGGGTAGGTCGGGTTCGATTACCATTCCCGAAGGAACGGTAAGGATTGCGGCTTCGGCATTTGAAAACGTCAAAGACGTAAACGAAATTTCTTTCCCGTACGAACTTAAGTCGATAGGCGATAAAGCGTTCTTCGGTTGTTCGGCGAAAAAGTATATTTTTGGTTCTCTCAACGCTCCGATTTTGGAAAACTCGGTTGTAACGGCTGACGGATTTAAGATCGATAGCGACGAATACAAGATATTCTCGGACGAAAAGTTAGGACAGACGTCTTACGCAAACTTCAATAGTTACGTCGCTCTTATACTCAACGCCGGCAGAGACGGCGTGGTCGGTGTAAAAGACTTCGGAATAGAAGTAAGTTATCCTGAAAACGCAAAAGGATTCGACAATCGTATATTTGCCGCATTCTTCTCTAAAGTTACTAAGACAGAGGTGATCGCCGACGACAACGTAAGGGAATTCAATGCAATTTCCGTTCCCACCACGGACGAGATTAACGCTCTTACCGCGGAAGAAAAGGCGAAAT
>CALGVF010000191.1 GCA_937920115.1 uncultured Clostridia bacterium | reverse complement strand
GGCTCTCGAAAGCGTAAGCCTGAAATCAAATTTAAAGAAAATAGGCGAGTATGCTTTTGCGGGAACAAAATTCTACGATAACCCCGAAAACGGAGTATATTACGTCGGTAATTGGGCAGTCGGAACAAAGAAAGACGCTACGGAGTACAAGATAAAGAGCGGGACAATCGGCATTGCCGACGGAGCGTTCCGCGGCTTAAACGAATTAAAGTCCGTTGACGTTCCCGACGAGGTGATTTGGCTCGGCGATTATGCTTTTACGGATTGTACGCAACTTCAAGCCGTCAATATCGGCAAAGGGGTTACGACGATAAGTAAATTTGCTTTTCAGAATTGCGTAAACTTAGGTAAAAGTTGGGTCAGAATAGGCGAGAACGTAACCGAAATAGGAAACTATGCTTTTTACGGATGCAAGATGCTTGGCGACGCGGGGTATATAACAAAATATCCTTTTACACTCCCGAAAGGTCTATCATCGATAGGAACATATGCGTTTAAAAATACCGCTTTCTGGTCAAAAGTAAAGAGCGGAGGCGTATATATCGGTAAGTGGTTAGTCGGTTATATACCGGGCGAAAACGAAACTGAATTTTCAATAGCGAACGGAACGATAGGCGTTGCCAATTACGCTTTTTATAAAAGTCCTTCGCTGGAAATAGTGACTATTCCGGACAGCCTGAAAGTACTCGGTAAAGGCGCATTTGCAGAATGTCCCAAATTGCTCAGAATAATTACGGGGGATTTTTGTGAACTGACAGAGTTAAACGATTTTGTATTTTATAAATGTTCGGTATTAGAAGGAGTCGATATCCCCGTAAAAACAACAACTATAGGGAAGTCTGCCTTTTATAAGAGCGGAATAAAAGAAATAACTATTCCGAAAAACGTCGAGGAAATATCGGATTACGCATTTTACGAGTGTCAGCGTTTATATAAACTGACTTTTGCGGACGATTCGTCTCTTCGCCAAATCGGCAAATATGCTTTTTCCAAAGCGTTTTCCGAAGACGTGGGCAATATCGCTTTACCGAACGGAGTTGAAACGATAGGCGAAAGAGCCTTCTATAAATGCGAAAATCTGAAAAATATCAGCATAGGTTCTTCGCTCGAAGAAATAGGTTTAGGCGTTTTCGAGGCTTGTTCTTCGCTTGAATCCATCGTTATCCCCGATTCGGTTAAGATTATCGGTAACCGCGTGTTCTCGAAATGCGAAGCCTTAAAACTCGTCGATTTCGGTTCGGGCGTAACGGAAATAGGCAACTATGCTTTTTATAAGTGCGGTTCGCTTAAACAGGTAACGATTCCGTCGAACATTACGAAAATAGGCGATTACGCATTCAGAAATTGCTCGCTTACAAGCGTTTATCTTGCGAATACGGTTTCCGAAATAGGTTCGCACGTATTTAACGGAAACATAGGTCTTACTTTCTTCGTTCAGAGCGAGGCAGTTCCGAGTGGCTGGAGTTCGAGGTGGAATTCTTCTTACAGACCCGTGATATTCGGAGCGACTTTATCCGAAGACGGTTCGTATGTTTGCAAATTCGTTAAAAACGAAAACTCGATAATCAACGATACGGCGAGAAACGGTATTTCCGCTCCCGAAAGAGACGGTTATATATTTGTTCGCTGGAAGAGCGACTCTGGCGAAACGTATGACAAGGATACAATAATTAACGCTCCGAACGGCGTAACTTATTATTCCGAATGGAGAGAAAAGACCCCCGAAGACGAAGACAACACGACAGAAAGCACAGAAATGACGGATAGCAATAGCGGAAATACCGAGTTATCCGAAGCGGCTTAAATTCCAATAGGAGTATATATAAATGAACGATTCGATGAATAATGATTCTGTTAAAAAGAACACACTAAAAGACTTATTTAAAAAGAAATGGGTAAAAATCGCAGCCATAGCGGCAGGTGTAGTCGTTATTGCGGGTGCAACGATGGGAATCGTACTCGGAGTTACCTCTCAAAAAAACAAAAACCTTGCCAATAACTTTGTTATAGGCGAAGAGAATACGATCACGCTCAACGGTAAAAAAGGTTCAGACATACAATTCCCCGAAAACCCGAGCAAAACGGGCTATATTTTCAAGGGGTGGTACGCAAATTCCGATTTTTCGGGATCGCCCGTTACTTCGGGAAAATTTGACGGTAAAACGACCTATTATGCGTTATGGGAAAAGGCTTCTGCCGTTACTCTTGACTTGGACGGAGGCTCTTGCGACGTTAAGGTGTTATATCTCGAAGAGGGTGCGTCCGTTTCGGAAGCGGTTTCCGAGATAGCCCCCACGAAGGAAGGACATCAGTTTGCTGGTTGGTATATCGGCGAAAATGCCGTTAACGAAAATCTTAAAGCGGTTGACGGTATGGTTTTAAAAGCCCGCTATAAGACTAAGTACGTCATAAACGCCAAAATAATAAATCTCGACGGCGAAACTTATACCGAGCAAGTTCTTTCGGAAGGTTACGCGTTTGCGGGCGAGACGATATCTTCCGATTTCAGCATCGAGGGTTTCTCCGCTTCGGATAAGCCTACGTTGGTCGTCTCTGAAAATTATGAGGAAAACTTACTTACGATTACCTTCAGCAGAAACAAGTACTATTATACCGTTTATGAAAAATATCCGGACGGCAGATCTAAGGAGTTGGAAAAGAAGTACGTTTATTATGAAACGACAGTGGAACTTCCATCCAAAACCCTTTCCGCACCCGACGGCTATCGTTTTATAGGTTGGGCAGATAAGGAAAACGCCGCTTATAACGAGGCTTTGACAGGCGGAACCTACATTGTTAAAGGCGAGGTCGGTATTTACCCCGTTTGGGATAAAGCGTATACAGACTCGTTCGGCGGTTACGATTATCTGTTTGTAGACAGAGACAAAGAGAATTCGGCGACGCTTGTCAGGGGCGGGGTTTCGATACAAGGAACTTACGATTCCGATTACGGAATGTATCTTTTCGAGTCTGCCGATCCCGAATTTTCGCTTAAAGTCAAACTCGACGAGGAAAACCATCGATTTATATATTACGCCTTAAACGGAGGAAAGTACGTTCTTTTCGATTTCAATAACGAACCGTATCATAACGATAAGTACTACATTTTGTTCACTAAGTACAACGAAGTAGAATACTATGCGGAAGGACAGTCTAAAAAGAACGGTACTTACACCGTAACCGACGACACTTACGAAGTCGTGTTCGAAGACGGTACGAGCATGAGATTTTTGCTCGGAGTCGTCAGCGATGGTACTGAGGTTTACAGAGTAAGAGGAAAAGAATATTCGTTCGGCAGTATCGCGATTAACGCCTCTGTAAATAACGGTCTCACGTTTACGCTTGACGGATTCGGAAATGCGACGGTTACTTATAACGGCTCTTCTCAAAATTACGAATATACGATAAGTCAGGCAGAGGGCGAGGAGAAATACTACGTCACGCTTGAGTACAATAATCAGACCGTTCCGCTCAGAGTAATCGAAAAAGACGGAGCGTATGTGTACGACCTGTATACTAAGGCTCTCGATACAGTATACAACGTTGTAAGTACTGCCGAGCAATACAGATTCGACGGTTGCGGAAAATTCGAACATCTCGATAACGGTCAGGTTAAAGGCAGCGGAACTTATACCACAAAAAATTCCTTGATCGGAGGATATGTCGCAACTCTTACGATGAACGGCGAAAAGGGTGTATATTATCTCGGCGTCGGTATCGCGCAGATTAAGTTTATCGAGAAAGTCGACGATAACTATGCCGAATACATTTATTGCGACGATAAAGGCGAGGGTGCAAAGGTAAAATCCGTTATTGCATTAAACGGCGAAAATGCGACCGTGTATCAGGCTATAGTTGATAAGAAAGGCAATACGACGGGCTACGAAGAGGTTTCTGAAGGATCCTTAACCGTAAACGGAGACGGTTCGTATACTTATGCAAGAACCGAAGTAAAGAAAGACGACGCTATCGTTTCGTTTGAAACGATGACCTTCAACGTTGATTCGTCAACGGGTAACGACTTGTTCTACGTACTCGAAGCAGACGGTAAAGTTGCGGAGTCGAGAAAGGAATATATTTCCGAGGACGGCGGTAAACTCGTTCTTATATCGATTTTCGGTATTTATACCGACGCGGATAATACCGTCTTTAAGGGGTATTACAGAACGTCTGACAATTATTCGTATATCACAGACGGCGAAAACTATAAGTTCTTTATCGTTGAAGACGACACGGTTTACGCCCTTTCCCGTCAACCGATGGAACTTGCGAAAATCGAAGACGGAAAGACCGATTACAACACGACCCTCTTAATAACCGGAAAACAAATCGGCGAAGCATACGAAGCGATTTATACGACGGTGAAAACCTTAAATAACAAGAAAGTTTCGGAATCGCACAAAGGTTCTTTTGTTGAAAAGGAAATTAAATTCCTCGGTGTTTCGTATTATGTCGACGTATTTACGGCGAGTGACGGTTCGGGTTTAAACTTCAAGTTCTTCAGGTCTTCGAGAACGTTGCTCGGAAATACGATTATGTTCTTCAACTATTTCGATTCGGACGAAGCGGTGGAAATTACTTCGCTCGTAAAAATAGACGATGACGATTCCGAGAACACAAAAGTTAAATTCATTCTTACCGACAAAACGACAACGGACGGAAAATTCATTGCAATTTATGAAGACGCCGACGGCGTAAGAACCGAAGGAACGTTCGGAGTCGGCGTTAAAGTTTACGCTTTCGGAGATACGAACAGTAAGTATACTGCGGATAAGTATACGTTTACACCGCTTGACAACTCGGAATCGTTCGATTTCACGTTGCTCGGTTCGGAATATTTCAGAGTCTGCGCGAAAGACTCCACGTATAACTCAAGCGAATACGGAAAACTCGAACTT
This sequence comes from uncultured Clostridia bacterium, assembly GCA_937920115.1. Taxonomy (GTDB): domain Bacteria; phylum Bacillota; class Clostridia; order Christensenellales; family Borkfalkiaceae; genus UBA10281. Next base: position 1,842 of record CALGVF010000191.1, on the reverse strand, counting down.
GACGGCGTAATGCATATCGCAAGATATACGGCAAAGGGCAGCAGCAGGTCTTCTTACAACACCTACGTTCTTGTAGATGGCGTGCTCGGTGAAAAAGCGGTTTATACGATGATAGGCGAAAATGTTGCTATTTTCGACCTCAAAGGGGATACGTTCAGTCGCAGAGGAGAGGAAGCGAATGTATATTACGTTATAAAAAATGCATCGCTTACAAAACAATACGTTTCTCTTAACGGACAAGGCGGGGCTACGCTTTACGATTCGAACATTAAAGACGACGAGGGCGTAAAATACACCTATGAAATTGTCGGCGGGAACGTAATTTTGTACAACGCCGAAAAAATTCAGGCATATATTGGAAAACTCTCTTCGGAAACCGTTTCCGGTACTACGGTAAATTTCTTTACCATTCTTACCAAAGGATTCGCGGGAGCGTATCTCAATGAAAACGACCTTTCGGTACTTGTTCTCGATGATGCAGGCAACGTAATAAAATACACATCGTACGGTAAGAGAACGGTCGGCGATTATAAGATGCTCGACGACGGAGTAATATATTACTGCAACGAAGACGCTACCGATGCGGGCGTTTATACGCTCTCTGGCGGTAAAGCGATTGCGTCCGTTTACGATAGCGGAAACGGATACAACGAATCGCTCGTTTCCGCAACATACTACGCAAACGATTTCTCGTCTGTTGTAATTTATAATTACGGAATGGCGTTGTATAATAATACGACGAGTAAATTCTTCGTTTACGATAACACCTCAAACGAGCTGAAGACATACGAAGAGTCTTCCGATAGCAACACTAATAAATACGGTTTTAAAACGTCGGTAACGACTCTCGGCAACTCTCTCGAGGTTGACGGTAAAACATACTATCTTTACGATGGTATCGAACTCGAATTCAAGGACGGCGATAAAACGTTGACGTTTATTCCTACCGGCGGAGCAGAGTTTACCGTTACGGCAAAACTTAAAGAGGGCAATGCGGAAGAAAAAGATTATTACGTCACCGTTGGTTATAGTAACGATAAAGTTGTTCCCGACGTATATCTTGCGGAACGTTCGAAAACGTACGCAGACGGCGAAAACACGAAAGAATACATTGTAAACGGCGGTTTGGATAATTTCGCGTTTACAGTGAACTACGACCTTGCGGTGAATTTTGAAGGAAAGTCGTTTGATCTCGATATGAGTAAATACAGAAGCGGTATAGTAGCCTATAACTATGACTATATCAGAATGCTTTACTCCGGATACGGCAGTTCGATGGCTTCGCTCATCACTCGCTTATATGGCGGACAAATGGGGATAATTGCCGAAACGGACAACGGAATTACTAAGTATTCCGTATGGGGTATGTTCAACTATATAACCGTTGACAAAAGAGATAAAAACGGCGAACTCGTTTACAGCGAAGATAAAAAGACGGTTCAGAAACAAACGCTTTCGTTCTCGGGCGGAGAACTCAGCAAAGCGGGCGACTATTCGGGCGGACATCTTTATACGGTCGAGTTCAAAATAGGAACTGAGGAAAAATTCGATAAATATCACCTTGTATTCAGACTTTATAATCCGTCTACGGTAAGTGGTGAAGCATATTATGTGTTTAAAGTAATCAGCGTTTCCAAAGTGACTAAGGAAGTTCCTCTTAACGACGAGAAAACCTCGATTTACTACGAAGAAGCCTACGTTTATACTTCCGAAAGAGTTTTGACGGGTACTAAGGATAAAGACGGAAACGATGAGTACTACAACGGGACGACGGCAAACGGCTCGTACCTTCCGACTTTAAGAGTAAACGGCGAACTTATTCCGTCAACTAATATCTCGGAC
>CALGVF010000190.1 GCA_937920115.1 uncultured Clostridia bacterium | reverse complement strand
GTTAAACTTGTTGCAAATGCTAGACAAGAATAGTACGAACCATGGTCTAACGGCGTATTTTTGCCTGATACTTTGTTTCGTTCGCGGCATATGCGCCAAGTACTAACCCGTTCGTACGCTTTGTCTTAGCCTAAAAATATGTCGTTAGACTTGCTCGCAACCAAAACGCCGATATTTTCGATGATTTTTGGTAAAGGCGAGTGCAGATGTACTGAACGTACTTCAAAGGAGCATTTGCCGAAAAGCACGGAAATAGCGGTGTTTTGGCAAGGTTCATACTATTCTTGTCTGGCATAAAAGGAGGTTGTTTATCGTTTATGAGCGAAGAAAACAAAGAATTGGAAAACGAAGTTCAGGATATACCCGAAAAACGAGACTATGAAGAAGAACTTTTGCAATTATTGCGAAGTAACGAGCCTCCGAAAAAGTTAAGGGAAGATTTAGACGATTACCACGAGAACGACATCGCGGCGATTTTGCCGAAACTCTCGAAAGAGGAACGCCTTAAATTATATAAGGTATTAGGCGTAGATAAAGTCTCGGAAATTTTCGCGTACTTGGACGACGTAGAGGAGTACATCGAGGAACTCGACAGCGAAAAAGCCGCGGACATAATCGAGAGCATGGACGCCGACGACGCTATCGACGTTCTCGAAGAGTTGGAAGACGATAAGAAAGAAGAAATAATCGGTCTCATGCAAAAAGATGCGGTTGAGGATATTCAACTTATCGACTCTTACGACGAGGATATGATCGGTAGTCGAATGACGACCAACTATGTCGCTTTCGACAAGAATTTATCCGTAAAACAGGCGATGCGTACCGTTATAAAAGAGGCGGGGGATAACGACAATATTTCGACCCTTTACGCCCTTAACGACGACGGAACTTTTTACGGCGCGATTGATTTGAGCGACCTCATAAGGGCGAGGGAAGGCACCGCCCTCGACTCGATTATAACTACTTCATATCCTTACGTTTACGCCCGCGAGACAATCGAGCAGTGTATCGAACAGTTAAAGGACTACTCCGAGGACTCCATACCCGTTCTCGACGAGAACAATAAACTTATCGGCGTAATCACTTCGTCGGACGTCGTTGAGGTCGTCGGCGAAGAAATGGGCGACGACTACGCGAAACTCGCAGGTTTAACCGAAGCCGAGGACGTGAACGAGCCGCTCGGGAAGAGTATCGCGAAGAGACTTCCGTGGCTTCTGATTCTTTTAGGACTCGGACTTGTCGTTTCGTCGATAATAAACGCGTTTCAGACGGCTGTTCAGGCGGCGCAACTTATCATTTTGTATTCCTTCCAAAGTCTCATACTCGATATGAGCGGAAACACGGGAACGCAGTCTTTGGGCGTGACGATAAGAGTTCTTAGCGAAGAAGCGATAACGGGCAAGGAAAAACTGAAATTTTTGCTTAAAGAAATGAGAGTCGGACTTATCAACGGACTTATAATCGGAACTTTGGCTTTTCTCGCCGTCGGAACGTACCTTGCGGTAATGCCGGGGGCGATTGTCGGACACCCGACCTATTATGCGTTTGAAATTTCCGCTTGCATAGGCGTGTCGCTTATCTGCGGAATGCTTATGGCAAGTCTTGACGGAACGCTTGTGCCGATGATATTCAAGAAAATCGGAATCGACCCCGCCGTTGCTTCGGGTCCGTTGATTACCACGCTCAACGATTTAATAGCGGTTTGCGTATACTACGGAGTGTCGATTTTGCTTTTCGTTCAGATAGGGCTATTTGTGTAAAAGTTAGGCTATAAGTCGATAAATCGAGTAAAAATGATTGAATAAGCAAATTTAACCGCCCGCCGCAGTCCCTGCGGCGGGCGGTTTTGTGTAAAGCCGAATTATACTATCGAACCATTTTTATTAAAACATTTTTGGATAGACCGCTCATTTTCTGCGTCCGTTTTCTTTTTCAAGAACATAGAGTAGCATCTGATATGCCGCCTGTTTTTTTGCTTCTTTTTTTGAATAGGACGTACCGGAAAAACAAAAGTCGTATCCTTTAATACCACAGTCGCAAGTCCAAATCGGGTTGCCGTTGTCGTCGTGGTCTTCTTTAAAGTTATAATCGGGCATTGAACAATAATCCTTTTGAGCAAGTTCTTGTAATTGATTGATTGCGTTTTCGGGCGTAGAATTTTCAACTTTGTCCGACATCGTAAACAATAATCCCTCTTCGTTCAGGTAATTGTAGGCGAGTTTTGCAGCGACTGTTCTCGCATGGCTTTTTGAGTAACCAAACCCCACGAATGGCTCGCCGTTGTCAATTCTCAGTTCGCATATAAAGTTGCCGTCGCTAATCTCTATGCGGTTTTTCTGTCTAAGATATCCGTGTGTTCTGAAAATGCTTCCGCGATCATTGTCGGTTAGACTTATAAAATTATAATCGGGCAAATTTCCCGTTTGCTTCTGATACCATTGTTGGATCAGAGAGACATAATCGCAATCGTCGTCGAAACCGTTTTCTAGATAATATTCAAGATGAAGCATCATCTCGACGACGTCTTGCATCGAGTCCATATTCCAATCGCTGTCGATTGCTACCGCACCGAGTATCGCTTCAAATAAATCTTCTTTGACGTGAGCGTCGTTTTGCGCATTAATTTTTCGATCGCCGTTACCCATTATAAGATATTTAGCAAAGCCGAGTTCGTCGATTCGGGCAGAAAGCATTTTGCTCTCTACTAACTTCTTTTTTATTCCGGTGAGTTTTCCTTCGGTGTGACGGCATTTAAATTCGTCGCGATCGTCGATTTCGCCAAAATATTCGCTTAATACTCTGACTACTACTATGTCAAGAACTTTATCGCCGATAAATTCCAATACTTCATTATTCTCGCCGTCGTGGGTTTCGTTCGTATAACTTTTGCGGGTAAAAGCCTGTTGCAACAGCGTTTTGTTGTGAAATTCGTATCCGATTTGTTGTTCGATTGCGTAATAGTCTTCGTTATTCATAAAAAAAGTCCTCCTGAGTTTCATAGAGGGCATAATAATAGCCTAACGAAAACAGACTACCGTAGGTAGCCTCGTTAGGCATCGATTAAAAAAATAATTCTACTTAAATCGATAATTTTTGCCGAAGTCACTTGCATAACGCACGACAAAAGACGTTCGCTTTACGTACTATTATTTCCTTTACAATGCCGTCTATAAGTTTTGCCTGAATTATACAGTGATGACCCCGTTTTGTCAAGTGCTTTTCGCGAATTCTCGCAAATTTCTATAAAAAGCGTTTATTTTCGCAACAAAAATAATGTTGACATAAAGTTTTGAATGTGCTACAATCAAAACGGCATGCAATTAAATATTGTTTTAAGGAAAGTACACATTGGTAGGAATGTGTTTTTTCGCATTACAATCTCTTTCTTTTGAAACAGTATAGTATAATTGTGTGCCAAACAAGGCGAGAAAGCGTGTTTTTACATTGTGCCGCTTCTTGCTTTGGAGCGGCACTTTTTTTGTGCAGAAATTTTATGGGGAAAAACCCAAAGGAGAAACAAAATGAAGAAAACAGGCAAAATTGTGGTACTTGCGATTATTTTTCTCTTATCGCTTACGTTAAGTATGGCATGTAAGAATAAAAACAAGACGAGCGAAAGCGTAGGCGGGAGCAATTCCGTATCGGCTACGGAGAGTATAAGCGAATCGGGAAGTGAAAATAAATATTCCGAAGGGTTGGAATACGAATTAAATTCCGACGGCAATTCATATACCGTTGTGGGTATAGGCTCATTTAACGGAACGGAACTCAATATACCCGAAGAATATCACGGAATGCCCGTGACAAGTATAGGAGTTTGTGCGTTTGAAGATTGTGGCGAACTTACAAGTATAATTATACCCGATAGTATGACAAGTATAGGGCTTAGGGCGTTTAAAGATTGTGGTGGACTCTCGAATATAACTATACCCGATAGCGTGATAAGTATAGGGGTATCTGCGTTTGAAAATTGTAGCGATCTTATGAACATAGCTATCCCCGACGGTGTGGAAAGCGTGGGAGATGGAGCGTTTTATGGTTGTGGCGGGCTTACAAGAATAACTATACCAAAGAGGGTAACAAGCTTAGGGGGAGGGGTATTTGCAGATTGTGCTGGTTTAGAGAGTATAACCGTTGTCAAAGGCAATATAAAATACGTGGATAAAGATAATTGTTTAATTGAAATTGGAACTAGTACATTGATAGTCGGGTGTAAAAAGAGCGTTATACAAAACGACGGTAGCGTGACAAGTATAGGAAATTCCGCATTCGAATATTGTAGCGGACTTACGAGTGTGACAATACCCGATAGTGTGACAAGTATAGGGGTGTCTGCGTTTGAAGCTTGCAGTGGACTTACGAGTGTGACGATAGGCAACGGCGTGACAAGTGTAGGAGATAGGGCGTTCCTTTGGTGTGACTGGCTTACGAACATAACAATACCCGATAGCGTGGTTAGTATGGGAGATTCTGCGTTCAGTCAGTGTAGAGGACTTACAAGTGTAAAAATTCCCGATAGTGTGATAAGTATAAGAGAGTGGGTGTTCTTTGGTTGTGGCGAACTTACAAGTATTGAGTTTGAAGGAACAACAACGCAGTGGAAATCGATTTCAAAAGGGGCTAATTGGAATTATGACACAGGCAACTATACTATCCATTGTACCGACGGGGATATAAAAAGTCATAATGTTATTATAATCATCTGAGGGAGTCGCTTTTCTGCGGCTCTCTTTGTTTTATATTTGGGGCTTACTTTCATAATGCGAGTTGCCCGAATATAACGCAAAATTTGGCGAATACGCTTTTAGAAAATAAAAACCTCTGCTCAAAAATGCTTGATTTTTTAGCTTTGAAACGATATAATAGAAGAGAAAAATGGCAAAGTTGCCAAAAATCTATTTTAGAAAGGGGCTGAACAATGGAAATTAAGCGTGATTTGTATCTGAGACAACTAATAGAAAGAAGGCAGAACGGGCTTATAAAAGTAATAACGGGTATTCGTCGATGTGGAAAATCATATTTGCTCAATACGCTTTTTTATGAGCATCTGAAAAATTCGGGCGTCTCCGAAAGCCATATTATAAAGTTCGCATTTGACTCTAATTCAGACTTAAATAAGATAGGCGAAAATATTGTCGCTCTCGAAAAAGAAAAACGAAAAGTCGATCCCAACAAGTTTATGGAGTACGTTCAAAACAAAATAACGGATAACGGAACTTATTATTTGTTGCTCGATGAAGTTCAGCTTTTGGACTGTTTCGAGTCCGTATTGAATAGTTATCTGCACATGGATAACGTAGACGTGTACGTAACAGGCAGTAACGCGAAATTTTTATCAAAAGACGTTATAACCGAGTTTGCAGGGCGTGGCGACGAAGTACATATGCAGCCGCTTAGTTTTGCGGAATTTATGTCTGTTTACAAAGGCGATAAATATGACGGACTTACGGAGTATATGCTTTACGGCGGGCTTCCTATGGTTGTACTACGGGAAGGCGACGAAAACAAATCGCTGATGCTGAAACGCCTTTTCGACGAAATTTATATAAAGGATATAGAGATACGCCATAAGGTCAGAAACAAAGCGGATCTTGAAGATTTATTGAATATTTTGTCTTCGTCTATCGGCTCGCTTACCAATCCCGAAAAACTTAAAAACACGTTTCATACTATCAGAAAGTCGAATATAACTTCGACGACGGTAAAAAAATATCTCGAATATTTCTCCGATTGTTTTTTGGTTGAGTCGGCTACGAGATACGATATAAAAGGCAAAGCGTATATCGATACGCCGCTTAAATATTATTTTTCTGACCTCGGACTTCGTAACGCAAGAATAAATTTCAGACAGTTCGAGCAACCGCATTCGATGGAAAACGTGATTTATAACGAATTAAGATTACGCGGTTTTTCCGTAGACGTCGGCGTGGTCAATACGAGAGAGGAAGGTGCTCGGAAACAATTAGAAGTTGATTTCGTATGTAATCTCGGTTCTAAACGTTATTATATTCAGTCGGCTTATTCTATGCCGAGCGAGGAGAAGCGAAATCAAGAGGTAAGACCGTTTAAAAAAATAGACGATTCGTTTAAGAAAATAGTGATTACGGGCGATATGTCTCCTACGTACTATAACGAAGACGGAGTATTGTTTATGAATATCTTTGATTTCCTGTTAAAACCGGAAAATTTAAATATGTAAATCTTTTCTGCATAAAATATCATTGTATGAAAAGAAAAATAATCGTTTTTGCCGCCGTTTTATTCGTTGTTATCGTGGCGATTACCGCGTTTGCGGCGGCGTTTCCGCTGAAATATAAAAACGTGGTCGAAAAGTATTCGGAAAAGTATTCGATTGACGAAAGTCTCGTATACGCCGTGATAAAAGCAGAGAGTAATTTTCGCCCCGAACGAATTTCCGACAAAGGGGCGATAGGGTTGATGCAGATTATGCCCGATACCGCCGAATATATCGGCAAAGAGTTTTACGGCGGCAGAAAATTCGATTTGTTTAAACCGAGCAATAATATCGAGGCGGGCTGCTTTTATCTCGCGTACCTTACCGAAAGATTTTCCGATATAACCGCTACGCTTGCGGCGTACAACGCGGGCGAGGGCAACGTGAGATTATGGCTTAAAAGAAATAACGCCGAAAGGCTCGACACGGACGATATTCCCTTTGAAGAGACGAGGAAATACGTTAAAAAAGTAAAGTTCTTTTTGAGGGTATACCAGACAAGAA
>CALGVF010000189.1 GCA_937920115.1 uncultured Clostridia bacterium | reverse complement strand
GCAAAGCGGAAGATAGAAAGTCACCATACCCGAAGTCGCGAGACCGCCTAAAAGGTAGGACGATTCGATAAGAGCGGTTTTCACGCCCGTTCTCGCCGAAGCAGCCGCCGCGGCTATGCCCGCCGTACCGCCTCCGACAACTACTACGTCGTAATTTTTTACTTTTTCATTCAGCATAAGTATCACCTTTAATAAGTTTTACGTTTATATCGCCTTTTTTCTCTATATTTGCTTTAACCCGACCGTTTTCGTAAACGTAATCGAACTTCACGACCCCGCCGCCGAGTTTTATTTTCGCCTTTATATAACCTAAATTATCTATAAATTCGGGTTTAACGGTTATATTTTTAAACCCTGCGTCGCCCGAAACTCCTAAAAGTCCGTAGAGGAACTGTTTTACGCACGCTCCCTGCATGGGGTGAGCCATTGAGCCGTAACCCGACCACCCTTCCCAAATCGTAGTCGCTCCGTTCGCCTTCATATACCCAAGCGACGGCTTTTTATCGCCGCTTAAAATTTCGACGAGTATATCCGTTCTGCCCAATGTCACGAGGGCTTCGGCTAAAACGTCCGTTCCGAACATTCCCGTATCGAGCGTTTTCGTCTCGGAATACTTCCCGATAAGGTTTTTCTTCGTCCTCTCGTCGCCTAAGCCTATAAGTATTGCAAACGCGTTCGCCGCCTGTATGCCGCCGCAGAAATCGCCGCTTTTTTCGTCGTAATACTCGCGTTTCATAGCCGCGAGACATCTTTCCGTTTCCTTTGAATAATCGACTTTTTCGCCTATAATTTCGGCGATTTTTTCGACCTGCCGCATACTCTTTACATAGTAATAAGTATTTACGAACGGTTCGGGAATAGCGACGTCTTCGGGGGTACACCAATCGCCTAAGCACCAACCGCCGTCGCGTTCTTTCACTACGAGATTATTCTCGCAGAAACCTTCTATACAGTCGAGGTACCGCAACATATTTCGGTAGTATTTTCTGAGTATTCGTTTATCGCCGCAGACCTTGTAATACGCGTAGGGAACTTCGACTATCGCCGACCCCCAACCGCCCGGACCGCCCCCGCCTCCGAAAAACGGAGCGGTATGCTGAATATGTCCCGTCGATATATCCTGACAATCGGCGATATCGGCTATCCACTTTTCGTAAAAACTCCCGCCGCTCAGATAAAGCATTGCAGTTTCGGCGGTGAGTTGCCCGTCGCCCGTGTAGCCGAGCCTTTCGCGGTGCGGACAGTCCATAGGAACGCCCGAGTGCATATTTATAAGTTCGGTACGGATATACGCGTTGAAAAGCCATTCGAGCGTTTTGTTTCCACATTCAAAAGTCGCGGTTTGTCGCACTCGCGAATGAATTACGAAAACCTCTATATCTTCTGCTTCGCCCTCTACGTCGAAATATCTGAACCCGCTCCAATTAAAAATCGGGAATACCTTTCCGCAACTTTGAGCGTTAAGGTAAATATCCGTTGAAATCTGATCGGAATATCCCGAACTCGTGTCGAAGTTTATTTTACCGTTTTCTAATTTTTCGCCGTGACGGACTATTACTTTGTCGCTGAGAGTTTTCAACGCGACAACGCCCGAAATCTCCTCGCCCGCGTCGTAAATTTTTCTGTTTCCGTCCGTCCCTATGAAAATCGGCTTGATTTTCCTTATAATTCCGTCGGACGGACAACGTTGTCTGTAAAGTTTTTCGGGGTATTCTTCGACTTTTACGTTTGAAACGACTTTGAAACAGCCGCTCGAAAAGCCCGCGAAGTCCGAAAAGTCCTGCGTTTCGCCGTAGAAAAGATTATCCGACTTTATGAAACTTTCCGCGACTTTTTCTCTTCCGTCGCTGTATACTTTTCTGTTTCCCCGAAAGGTTATCTCGAACATACAGCGAAGTCTCTCCCCGAACGAAGTATCGCCCTCGGCGAGTCTCTTTTTCTGACAGTAATACCCCTTGCCGAGCATTACGGCGAGCGTATTTTCGCCGCTTTTTAAATACTTCGTAATATCGTATGAATTGTAATAAACCCTATGCGAAGTTTTATCGCTTAAAGGGTAAGTATAACGCGAAAAATCGCGAGGAGCGTAGTCCGAAACGGCGGGCTTGTAAAAGTCCTCGCCCACCCTTTCGCCGTTTATAAACAACTCGTAAAAACCGAGTCCGCTTATATTTATAACCGCTCTTTCGCCTTTAACGGCGTTAAATTTTTTTAAGATAATCGGGGCGAAATCGCTTTCTTCCGCCGACACCCATTTTGCGTGAATAAAAGGTTTCATTTTTTAAATACGTACTTTTTAAAATATATGCCTTTTAAAAAATCCGCCTGCCGCCGCGACCGCGGCGGCAGGCTGCAAATTTATTTTACTATAAATTGAGGAACGCCGTCAACGATATTCCAATAGGTCTTATCCCAACCCGAAATCTTGGACTGCGTAGTTTCGTTTGCTTTCATTTCGGCAGCATCTGCGAAATATGCAACCGCACTGTAATTGTTGGATCTCGTCGAATCGAGGGCGTTACTGTTAGTATACCCTTTATCGCTTGCGGGGCATATTCCGAATATACCGTTATTGCCGATATTCAAAGCACCGCCTACAAGTCGGAATGCCGAACTTGCCGCTACGCTTGTCACCTCGCTCGCATCAATGAGTATACTCTTTAATTCGCCGCCTCTCACGTTATATATCGTTCCGTTATATTGAGAAGTACTCGTTATTGCAGTATACTTAATGTAAATGTTTTCAAATCTGCCGAAACTTCCGCCGCAAAGGAAATTCGAGGCGGCTGTCGCGTTAAGAAACGCTATATTTTTAAGAGTTCCTTCGGTAGCCATCGCTCCGACAAAGCCGTTGTTGGACGAAGTAAGCCCCGAAATCGAATAGCCGCAACCGTCGAACGTTCCTTTAAAGCCTTCGTTGCCGTTAGCCCAACCGCTAGGTCTGTTAAACGTTACCATAGTCGAAGCGGTTATATTTGCTCCGAGTCTGAAATAGCCGCCCCAAAGAGTAGAGGTCGAACTTTCGCAGGCTTTCGCTATGATTATCCAATTTGAATAATCGGTCGCGTTCATAATCGTTTTCGTTATTATGTCAACGTTGAACGAAATGATATTGCCGTTAGTATCTTCAATCGTTACCGAGTGAACGCCGTAGTTGAAGCCGAACGCGGAAAGGGCAATCGTGATTGTTCCGTCCGCAACGGTAACTTTGTCGTTATCGAGTTCAACGCCGTCGAACTTGAACGAAGAGACGGTTCCGAAGTTTACGGAAGAAGAGTCGTAATTTACCGCAAGTTCTTTCATGCTGACCTTAGCCGTACCGTTTTCAACCGTTATGTCGAGGTCCGCTTCGCAATCGTCGAGTTTGACCATCTTCGGTAAATTCTTCGGTTCGGGAGTTCTGTCTTCTTTAATCGTCCAAAAATCGGTATCGAAATTCTTAATTACCGACATAGCCGTCGTATCGGCCTTCAAATCGTCAAAGGAAGCGTAAGCATATATTTTTCCTGCGACCATACTAGGCGTGGCTTGACTTACGGTATAGTTTTCAGGACAAACCGCAAACATTCCGTCGGGAATAATATTATCGTCTGTATACACAATATTTACTCCTAACAAACGGAAAGACAAACCGTTTCCGCTTATTTCTGCCTCGCTTGCGTCAACAAATACCGATTCCGTGGTAGTATTCAACCTATTTCTGTTGGCAATAGTACCCGTCCAACCGTCCGCATGGCCGCTAGTTATCGCAGCGTACTTAACGTAAACGTTTTCGATTAAACCTCTACCGCCCGAACAAAGGAAGTTACCATTCGGCACGCTGAACTTCGCATTAGTAAAGGATATGTTTCTGAGAACGCCGTCCTTAGTCATACAGGACATAAACGCCGTACTATCGTTAGCCGTCTTGTTAAGACCGTCAATACCGTATCCGCAACCGTCGAACGTTCCTTTAAAGCCCGTACTGCCGTCCGTTTGATTACGCGGGAACGTTACCATGGTCGAAGCGGTTATGTTCGCTCCGAGTCTGAAATAGCCGCCCCAAAGAGTGGAAGTCGAACTTTCACAGGCTTTCGCTATCGCTATCCAACCACTGTAATCTGCCGTAGTTTTGATAACTTTCGTTACGAACGTTACGGGAGCGGTTACGTTATAAGTCGCTTTTCCGTCGGTTACGGCAATCGTAACTTCCTTTTCGCCGTAAACCGAAGCGGGTATTACGTTTTTAACTTCGACTTTTCCGCTCGTCGCGGCAATATCGTATTCGTTTCCGTCAACGGTGAGTTTCACGGTCTCGTCGCCCCCGTAAACTTCCGTCAAATCGAGTTCGCCCTCGCTCGCCGTGAGAACTCCGCCGCTTACGCTCGCGTTGAATACTACTTCCAAGGCTTTGAGAGTTCCCGTTACGGTCTTAGTTCCGCAGTCGCACGCCATAGTCGTGATTCCGTCTTTCGTCTCGGTCTTATAGTCGTGAGTAGCGGTCAACGTGAGAATCGCCTCGGCAGATTTATAATCGTCGGTCGCCGCGACGGAAGCCTTTACGTAATAAGTATTGCCGTTTTCAACGGTTATTCCGTCGCTGCTATCGACGTAAGTTTCGCCGTCTGCGGAATAAGTATAGACAATCGTATTTTCGCCGAAGTTACTCGTCGCTCCCGAAGACGGAAGAGTATCTCCGCAATGAAGAGCGATTTCGGAAGAGAAGGTTATTCTCGTCTTTCCGTAAGCCTTGAAGTCCGCGTAAACGGTCATATCTTCGGTAACGTTAGTTAAAACCGCAGTTTCGCCGTCGGCAGTATTCCAACCTCTGAACGTGTATTCGTAATCGTTGTCTTCCGTTTTCGTTACGGTATCCGCGTAAACCGCGTTCTGATTTTTCTCGACTTTCTCTACGTGTACTACTCTGTCGCCCGCCATATAGGTGACTACGCTTACGTACTTAGTCGCCGAAGGAAGCGATTTTCCCGCGTCGAATTCGGTCGCCGGCGACAAGTCGAGCGAGGCTTTGACTTCCAACGCTTTGGAAGCGACGTCGAGTCCGCCGTTGATTCTTTCGACCAAGGTATTGTATTTCTCCAAAGTATCTACCGTTACGGGATAAGTTTCGGTTCCGTACCAATTATACGCTTCGAGATTTAAAATATCCTCGGAATAGTTTTTGCCGTTCTGCGAATAAAGGAACGCTTTATCCACAAGGCCGTAGAAGTTTCTCACCGCGTTCGCGTTGTCTTCGGTCTGCTTTAAGACTTCGTCGCCCGAAATAACGTAGGCACGAGCCGAAAAGTCGAGCGTTCTGTTCTCTTCGAGAATGTTTACGAGACAGAAGTTGGCGTACCAATCGCCGTCTTCTTCGTAGATTTTGTCCTTATCAGCCGTTATCGTTACGGCTTTCCCCTCTAAGTCGGCGTAACTTCTTCCCGAAAACGCCTTAGCGGGCGCAACGTGAGCGACGAGTTCTACGTCGTCGTTCGCTTTTATAAAGTCCGCCGTCGCCCCGTTCATTTTTACGAGGAAACGAATACCCCCGTCCGCGTTAAGTTTGAGCGAAGCCCCGTCTACGACGGTTATCTCGCCGCTTTGCGGAAACGCCTCTGCGGCTTTTGCCGTCATAGCGTTGCCTGCTCCTACGAAGGCGAATACGGAGCATAACGCAAATACAAAAATCAATGCTAATTTTTTGATATTCTTCATAATTCCTCCTCTTTACATATCGGGAAATAAGTTTCCCCAATTCTTGTCTTTACCGTCATTGTCGTTGCCGGTGTCCGTTATTGAAGCCGTAACGATATCGACGTCGTCCGCGTATATCGCAACCAACTTCGGCTTTTCGTAAATTCTCATTTACATCCCTCCTATTGTTTTTTATAACTGCTCGGTATATTTACCGTCGAGTTTCCATTTTGCGGTAAGAGTGATATTTCCGCTTACGGTATCGTTCGCGAAATCCCATTTCTTATCCCCGTTATACCAACCCTCGAACGTATACTGTTCGGAAGCGGTAGCCTTGGTCGGAGTTGCGGGCGAGGTTATCTTTTCGCCCTGCTTTACCCTTATCGACGAGACGGCAGAACCGCCGTTCGGGTCGAAAGTCACCGTGAAATAGGTAACTTCTTCGCCTGCGTCGGTGTTTTTGAACTTCGGATAGCCTTTGCTCATATCCCAATAGGTCTTATCCCACGAATCTATGTTCGCCTTTATCGTTCCGCTTATCGCAGGCTTGAACGAATCGTAATCGGCGTATACGCCTTTCGTTCCGTGAACCACGCTCGCGTCGTCCGACCTTACGTTTCCGATACCGAATACGCCGTTCGCGTTGTTTACTCTGCCGACGAGCCAAAGGTTAGCCCCGCTCGCTATCGTCGCGTTAGTCGCGTCTACGATTACGGCTTTCAAAGTCGCCTGCGAACCCGTCGCTCCGAAGAAGGTCGCGCTCGCGCTGTACGGTTCGTTTTTGGTCGAAATTTCTTTGTACGAAACGTAAATATTTTCAAAAGTTCCGAGTCCGACGTGAACTATGAACGAACCCGCCGTCGCGGTCATTACCGAATCGGTAAACGCAATGTTTTTCAGCACGCCGTCGCGGTGCATAACGGTTATAAACGCGTTGGTTCCCGATTTACCCGTTCTGCTGAGTCCGACTATCTTGTGACCCAAACCGTCGATAGTGCCTTTAAAGCCCTCGTCGCCGTTTGTCGCTATCGACGAATGAACGCCGTATCTGTCGATAAACTCGACCATTTCCTTAACGCCCGCAGATTCGTTCGAGAGGTCTATGTCGTTGCCGAGTTCAAAGTAGCCGCCCCATATAAATTTATCGTTCGGCTCGCACGCCTTTCCGATTACTCCTATAAGGTCGAGGTCGGCTTTCGTCTTTATGGTCTTGGAAACGAGCAGGCAGGATATAAGGACGAGTTTCGTCGAGCCGTCGCTCTGCTCTATCGACACGCCGAGGTTCTGTTTGCCGTAAGCAAGACCCAAAGCGGAAGAATTAAAGGTCAGAACCTTGTTTTCGACCGAGAAGGAACTCACGTCGAGATTCGTCTTGCCGAGAGTCGCCTTAGTTACCGTTCCGTCCGAAACAGCCATATCCGAAAGGTCGATTGTGAGCGTTTCCGAACCGCCCGTGACTTCGCTTCCGTTTACCTTGACTTCGGTTTTAAGTTTTACTTCGTCCTCTTTGACTTCCGCTCCCAAAGTTTTAAATACGAAACTCGTGTAAACCGCCGAATTGAATATCGACGATACGGTCACGGAGACTTCCGTTTCGGTCGTAACGGGTACGATTACGGTATTCGCGTAGGTCGTAAAGCCCTTGTTCGCCGCGTCTTTATCCACGCTTATAACGTAGTAGTTCTGATTGGTTCTTATCTCTATCGGTCCCGCTACGTCCACTACGGTCGGAAGTTCGGTTACAATTTCGATTTCGTTGCCGTCGGCGTAATACGCTTCGTACAGATTTTTCGGAACGGGCGTAGAATTGACTACCGTCCAAAAGTTTCTGTCCCAATTACTTACAGCCGTTAAAAACGCCGAGGAAGTCCTCGCTTCGTTCAGGTCGTATTCCTTGACGGGTCCGCCCCAAATGCCGCCGTTCGGTCCTAAATTTTCGCCTTCGAGTATCAGAGCCGCGACGTCTTTCGTCACGCCCCTGCCGATAACGTTGAATTTCATTCCCGCCGTAGTAACTTCCGCGTTGGTCGTATCTACGAAACAGTTTGTTATCGAAGCGGTACTCGTGTTCTGATTGTTCGCTCCGAAGAACGTTCCGCTGTAAGTATCGTTGCAATTCAATATTGCTTTATAGGAAACGTAAACGTTCTCTACGGTGCCTTTTCCGCCGTGGACGACCGAACAACCTACTTCATCGTTCATCACAAAGTTGGTGAAAGACACGTTTCTTATAACGCCGCCCGCGAGCATTCCGATAAACGCTCCGTATTTCTTCGTGTTTACCTTGTAAAAGCCGTCTATCGTATAGCCCTTTCCGTCGAATACGCCGCAGAAACCCGCGTCGCCTTTTCCCGAAGTGCCGCCGCCCATAAAGTAACGGTCTACGAAAGAGTCGTTGAGTTTAATGCCGCCGTCCTGCGATAAATCGTTGCCGAGTACGAAATAGCCGCCGTACAACTGTTCGGACGACTCCGCCGCCTTGGACAACTCGGGCATGCGATTGTAATCGTCTACCGTTCTTATGACGAGCGTATAGACGTCCGCGGGCGATAAATAGTACGCCTCGTCGGTCTCGACTATAAGTTCTTTGTCCTCGCCGTAAGCCGAGACGGGCATTTTATTGAGTTTTGCGTTATCGAGTACGAGAGTTTTGCCCGAGAAAGAAGAACCGACTTCTACGTCGCCTATTTTGGCGTTTATAAACGTTCCCGCAAGGTTATCCGCGTAGGTTATGTCTTCGAGATTGCCGACTTCGATAAGGAGTTTTTCGCTCTGAACGAAAGTCGGTTTTTCTACCGTGACTCTGATTATAAATTCGTTGCCGTTATAGTTTGCCGTAACCGTAGTTTCGCCGACCGAAACGGACGAAATAACGCCGTTTTCGACTTTCGCTATCGCGGGGTTTTTACTCTCCAACGCGATAGTCGCGTTTTCAACTTCGTTCCCGCCCTCGTAAACCGTCATTTCGGGTTTTATCGAACGGATATATCCGCCCGCATTCGTAGTCGCGAGTTTCGCGGTATACACTCCGTTTTCGGGGGCGATATTCGCAATGTCGAGAGTAACGCCCGCAGTCTTTACGTTTACCGTAAATTTAGCCGCCGCCACAACTCCTCTTATCGTCGCCGAAACGTAAAATTCCGCCTTGCCGTAACCGAGAGCGGTCACTGCGATTTTATTGCCGTTTTTAGTCGCCCTCGCGACCGTTTCGGACGACCCCTCGGCGTAAGACACGACGTAGTCTGTCGTAGCCGTGACGTCCTTTCCTTTATATCTGACGATTACTTCGACGTCGTATTCGTCGCCTTTGTTTAAGTTTATCGAAGTATCGCCGAGCGAGATGTTCGGGGCGGCGTAAGAGTTGTACACTCTGACCGTGCAGACAGCCGTT
Organism: uncultured Clostridia bacterium; assembly: GCA_937920115.1. Classification (GTDB taxonomy): domain Bacteria; phylum Bacillota; class Clostridia; order Christensenellales; family Borkfalkiaceae; genus UBA10281. The sequence goes on along the minus strand of CALGVF010000189.1, from coordinate 11,711 downwards.
TTTCTGCCGACGGTTGCGGTAATATTTACAACGCCCTCGCCTTTCGGGGTAACTTTGCCGTTATCGACGGTCGCGACTTTTTCATCGGACGATTTCCATACGACCTTTCCCGTAAGCCCCTCGACCGTAGCCGTAAGGGTCGCTTCTTCGTCGAGGTCGAGTTCGAGAACCTCTTTGTCGAGGGTTATCGAGCCGTCCTCTTCGGAGGTGTTTCCGCTGTCGCTCGGACTTTCCGAAGTCGAGGTCGGAACGCTCTCCGAACCCGTATCGGTATCGTCGCCGTCTTTACACGAGGCTCCGAACGCAAGTACGAAAGCGAATACGAATGCAAGCAAAACGACGAGTATAAAACGTTTCTTTCCGTGATTTTCCATATCGTTCGCCTCCTTATACTCCCCACGACTCGAACAACGGAGCGATGTACTCCGCTTCGCCCGTGTGGGTTATCATATTCGTTCTGCAATCGGTTGCGAGCGAACTACGCATTTCCGCTATTACTTCGTCCGAATAGGAAGTAGGATAAAGTTGGCAGAGGTAAAGCCTCGGGAATATCGAGTCTACCGTAATATGCGTGGTAACTGCCTTATAATACTGCGGGTTCGTGACCTCGTATTTCTTGTTCGCCGCGATAGCCTGCTCGCAGAGATTTTTCCAATTTTCAAGCATTCTGAAAGGCCAGAACTTCGACTTGTTGAGCGGCTGATGAACGATTAAGCCCGTCTGTTCGCCGGGGTACGCCCTTTCGATATATCTGAGTTGCGCTATTCCCTCGTCGAAAAACTGCTTCATATACTCGCCGCCGTCGCCGTAGTAATACTTAAAGAACTTATTGTAAAGGTCTACGTAGTTCACGTTAACGTCGAAGAGGGCGTGAGAGTCGATATAGTCCTTAAATCTCGCGAAACCCGAGTTGATACTCTCCCAATTCCCCTGATTCATTATGAGAACGGCGTTGTTGAGATAAGCCGCCCGATAATTCTCGATTACGCTGTCGAACGAGTTGTACATCGCCTGATAGGAATTCGTGGCGAAATTGTTTTGGTACATCCACACGTAGAGTTTATCCGTGTAATCTTTCCAACCTTCGAGGAAGGAAAGCGGACTGCTGTTTATAGATTCGTACAAAGTGTGCGTATAGGACGCTCTCGAAAGGGCGAGAAGCACGCCTACGTGTTCGTTGCATTTAACCTTATCGTCGAGTTTGCTCGGGGCTGCCGACGAGAAATGATAAGCGAAGAAAACTATGTTGAGTTCTTTCTTCTCCGTACCGTTTGCCGCCTCTTCTTCGAGTTTTGCCTGAACTATATCGTCCACGCCGTTCATAAACATTATGATAGCTGCGGAAATAGAACCGTATTCGTCAACTATCGCATTACAGGCATCGCACTCGCATTTGCTTTCGGTGTCTTCCTGCGTTACCGTCACATTTTTGAGTTCGGTGTCCGCCGCGAGGTCGAGAATCTGCTCTGCGATTATAGTCTGCATCTCTTTGAGGCTGTCTTTATCGCCGTGAGCCGTATAGCAAAGTTGAGAATGCTCGAACTTTCCGAGAGCGTTGTCGCAATACCACTCGGGGTGGGCGTTTTCGTATTTATCTTTCGGAAGATAGGTAAACGTATTATGATAGCGTTTACCCTGCGGAGCGAGGAATATCGTGTTGTCGGTAAAACCCATTCCGTATCTCGCCGAGGTGTTGTTCATTATGGCGTTGTTGGAACCCGACCTGTAATCGAAGTCGGGGCGTTCGACTATATCCATATCGGGTATGGTCGCTCCGTCTTTCTCGTAAATCACGAGGTCGTCGTACATCATATCGTAGCCGACAACCTGTCTTAAAAAGCAAATCGCTCCGAGTTGGTAGCCGTCGTAGCCGTTAGCCGTAATGAATACCGAATTTCCCTTAGTCTTTATTCCGTACCCCGTCGAACCTATGTTTTCGGTCGGCTCGGTCACGCCTGCGGTCTTCATAAAGTCTTTATCGCCGACTACTATATATTTCGCGTTTTCGCTCCATACGGGCGAAGTCTCCGTTTCGAGATTAGCCCCCGTCGCCTCGAAAACGTGCGAAGCGATGAAACTCGCCGCTTTCGATATATACGCCGTCGAAGCATACACGAGTTTATACTCGGTCTTGCCGCCGCTCACGAATACTCTTTTCTCCGACGGGGTAACGTTTACTTTGTGAAGCGTTCCCGAAACTTTGTGTTCGGGGAAGTCCTCGGTCGGGTTTGACGCGTCGGGAATTTTTCCGTTGTCTTCCGAGCCGCCCGAAGAACCGCCGCCGCTCACGCTTTCGCTCTCGGACGAAACGCTGCCGCCGCCCGATTCGGAGTCGTCCCCGCCCTTGCACGAAACGAAGCTCAACATGAGAACCAAAGCGAGAAGCATTGAAATCAATCTGTTAAATTTCTTCATTATTTTCTCCCTCTCTTATTTCGTAACGTTGACGTACAACTTCGTCAGTCTCGTATTGCCGAGTTCGTCCGTCGCGACTAAACGTATCTCGTAGACGCCTTCATAAAGAGCGTGAACGGAGTTGCTGCCCTCGGCGAGATAAAGTTGTCTGCCGTTGGGGTTTATGACCATCTTTATAACGGTGATTTTATCCGTCGCCGAAACATTGTCGTTTACCTCGAAGTCGGGAAGAATTATATATTCTCCGACTTTTACGTTTTTAGTGTAACCGCTCGTAAGAGTTATCGTAGGAGCGGTCTCGTCGTACACGTTTATGCTGTACGAGCGAGGCTGTTCGTTCGGCATGGGACAAAAGTCTGCGTCCTCGGCGATATTATAGGTCACTCTGTATCTGCCGTATTCGGTGAGTTTTATCGAATACTCCTTGTACGGGTCAACCTCTTTCAAAAGCAAGCCGTTTTCGTCGGTAACGTATTTGTTGTTCGCGTCTCTTACGCTTAAAGTCGCCGTTACGTTGGGCGAGAATACGTCGCCTGCCGATATGCTCGGAAGAACGTATATCGAATCTTTCGCCCCGCTGCCGCCCGACGCCCCGTTGATTACGTATTTCGGAGCGATTACGTCGTCCGTCACCTGTGTGAACGGGCAATCGTTCAGGGAAACGACTAAAATTTCAGCCGAGGGTTTAGCCCCGAGAAATTCTACGGAGAGATATACCTTTTCGCCGAACCCGCCGAACGCTTCGCCGCTATCCGTCGTCTCGACTTTCATTTCCGTCTTGTCGAGAGTAAGCATACCGTTTTTATATCCTATCGGGAACTCGTTTACTTCCGAGAAGGTCTTTTCTATTCTGAGCGAAGTATTCCCGACGGCGAATACTACGTGGTCGCCGTTGTTTATAAGTCTCGCGGTCGCCGATACGCCATAGTATTCGGCGTCGGTTAAAGTCACTCTTATTTCGTCGAAGTTGGTGCGGGTCGCTATCGACTTCAAGTCGAGCGTAAGCCCTTCCGCCAAAAGCGTATTCGCGAAGAGGAAGCCTATTTTGTCCGCTTTCTGAGTTGACTTAATCGACATGCCGTCCGCAGTCGCCGTTTTTGTAATTCCGTCGCCGTAAAAATAGTTTTCCGAAAGAAGGGACGAGTCGTCGGTATACGCCCTGATTACGGGTACGTTTTCTGTCGTAAACACGGTTCCGTTATACTTGTACGAAACTTTGACCACGCCGCAGTCGCCCGTTACCGTCGGTACGGATTTTTCGCCCGCTTTATAGGTCTTTTTGCCGCTCGCGTCCTCGATTTCGACTTCGCAGAGTTTTCTCTCCGCTACGCCCGTAGAATAGTCTTTCGCGTAAGCGACGGGCAGAACGTAAGCCGCTCCCGCCACGTATATTTTCTGTAAAACGACTTCTTCGGCGAGTATGGGAAGGTCGCTTCTGACTACCTCTACCGTATAACTCGTCGGAGCGGTATTGCCTACGTAGTCGGTCGCGACTACTCTTACCGTCCACATTCCCTCTTTCTCGGGAACGAATCCGTCGTTCGCCGAAATTTCTTCCACGCCGTCCGTAGAAGCGTAATAATCTATCTTGGCGTTACCGCTGCCGCCCGTCACCGATATTTCGGCGGGAAGTACGGTTTCACCCATGGAAACACGCGTTTCGTAAGTTCCTGCGAGAACGGTAGCCGTAAGAGCGGGAATATCCCCGCCCGCGTGAACCCAAAGCACCTTTTCGGCTTTGTTCGCCGCTCCGTCCGTAGCGGTATAAACTATCGCGTAGTAACCCTTTCTCGTCGGAATGAATTTTCCGTCTCTTATATTGACCGATACGGGTTCGTCGCTCGTATAATCGTAATACACCTTGACTTTTACGTCGCAATTACCCGAATAATCGTCCGTAGCCGTAGCGGTCGGAACGGCATAGCCCCTGCCGATTACCGCCTCGGGCATTTCGGCATATTCGGTATCTACGGTTATTACGGGAGCGTTTTCGTCTTTGAGAATATTATTCGTAAGGTCCGCTCCGAACACGTCCGACACGCAAAATCTCGCCGTCGCGGCAGAATAAGCGTCCGCGGAAATTCCGAGTTTTATTTTTCCGCTCGGGAAACCCGCGAAAAGTTTGCTGTAATAATTCGGGTTGTCGAGGTCGGTCACGAGGTAGCGTTCGATAGCTCTCAGCTCTTCCTTTGCGGTGTAAGTTCTCTGTTCGATATAAATGCCTTTGCTCTCGCCGTCGTAACGAATATCCATAGGCAGATAGTCGGACGGGAAAACGTGAAGAACCCAACTGCCCGCTTCGTAGTTTCTGAACCTCCTGTCGAAACTGTGGTTTACTCTTCTTCCCAAAGTATCGTTTTTATGGACGATTTCGCCGTCTCCGACGCCGACCATATCCTGTCCGTTCGCCCCTGCGTAAACGAAGGTATTTCCGTAGTCGTCGACGCCCGTTCCGTCACGCCTTCTGCCCTCGATTTTAACGTATATATCGGGGTTTTCCGCATCGTACATTTTGATTATCAACTTAGAAAACTCCGCTACGCCTACGGTATTCGTCAGGGCGAAGAGATTTACGAGCGTGGTATCCGCCGTGAGGTCGGAAACGTTTATAAGGTGATTGAACATGAGTTCGTCGCCCTGAGCGAGAGAAACTATAAGCCCCTCGGTCGTAGACTCGGAAGCCGCGTCCGCTCCGTAAGTCACGCTCGATTTGTCCGAATGGGAAAAAAGCGGACTCGAAACGGTAAATTCATAGGTCTCCGCATACGTTTTGCCGCCTGCCGTCGCGGCGTAAACGACCGAGTAAACGCCCGTCTGATTTAAAACGACCTTCCCCGCGTAAGTGGACGAACCGTCGGGGAATACCACGACGGCGGTTGCCTTGACGGTATTGCCTCCTACCGTAACGGTCTTTTCGGGAACGGCGAAATCCGAGCCGTACCGATAGGCAGACTCGATTTGTCCTCCGCTCCATACTTCCGCGTTCGCGTTATAATTCGCAAACCCCGTTGCGGACAACGCGGCGAAGCATACGAACGCGGCTGCAAGCAATGTGAAAAGTAATTTTTTCTTCATTATCGCTCCTTAAATATTTTTCTTGAAATCGCCGATTTCGCGGCGATTTTTACTTCGGCGGTCTTTCGGCTTTCGCCCCGCCGCCGAACGTAAATTTTTAACCTTTTATCCCTCCGACGTTGAGATTGCCGAGCAGCATCTTGTTCGTCAGTATGAAAAGCACGAGCATCGGCGTGAACAGCATAACCGCCCCCGCGACCTTGATAGGCACGGTAACCGATATGGGTCTGCTCGGATTGTCGGGGTTCGGGAAGTTCGTCAAAGTAGACAATCTGAACACTCCGAACGCCGCCGTCGGATATTTGTCTCTGATATAGACGAGCGGGGTCTGATAGTCGTTCCAATACGCTATGAAGTTGACGAGAAGAACGGTAAAGAATATGCTTCTCGCAAGCGGCAAAGCGATTTTCACGAGTACCGACACGTTGCCCGCCCCGTCGATTTTCGCCGCTTCGATATAAGAATCGGGAAGCGAGGCGAAAAATTCGTAAAATACGAGGAAGTAAAGTCCGAGGAAATTCGCCTTCATTATCCACAAGCCCCAGATGTGATTGCGAAGTCCGAAGAAGTCGGCGACCTGAATTTCGGACGGAAGACTTCCGACTACGGGTATAATCATAGCGATTATAACCGTAGTGTGCATTACCTTAGACCATTTGTATTTGAATTTCGCACAGAAATACGCCGTAACGCACGGGACAGCCGTATTCGTTATCGAGCAGCCTACCGCGTACAGAACGGAATACAGGTACATCTGAGCCATTCCGACCGATTTGCCGCCGTCGACGTCTATTCTGAATTTGGTAAATATCGTTACAAAGTTGTCGGTTACCGCTTTAATAGGCAGTTTATAGGTGTTTTTTATGAATTCGTACCTGCCTTTAAGCGAGGTTATAACTCCCCAATACAGAAGCCATATAAGGGTCAACGTATAAAGAAGCAGTACGACGAGCATTACGACGGTCAGCGGAGTGAACGGTGTTTTGCCGATTTTCGATTTCGTTTTTCGCAAATTTTTAGCCATAATTCCCTCCTCCGTCAGTCTTCGCTCGGTCCGAATTTTTCAAGCAGCCATCTGACGAGAAGCGTCATTGGCACGGCTACCGCGGTGAGAATGAGACCGAAAGCCGCAAGTTCGGGATATTCCGCTTTCGACGTAGCCCCCTGAGCCTTTAAGTAAAGGTAAAAACCTATGCTCTGAACGTTGATGGGAGCCCCTTCGCTCCAACCGTAGAACGAAAATACGTTGTACTGATTCGTGAACATAGCCGCCACGCCCGTTATAAGGAATACCGAAAGGGTGGGATAAGTAAGCGGAAGGGTGACGTACCAAAACTCCTTTATTCCGCTCGCCCCGTCGAGTTTCGCCGCCTCGGATATCTCGGGTGAAATGGAAATCATTTTGTTGGAATACATCAAAACGGAAGTTCCGAAACTTATCCACAGGTTATAGAACATAACCGCGGCGTATTTCCCTTTGTCCGTTCCGCTGAAAAGCCCCACGGCGTCCTCGACCTTGAAAATATCGGTAAGCATTTTCGGAAGCGCTCTGTCGGCGAACTGAAAGAACAGTATCGCGGTCGTTACCGCCGACAGTATCGACGGAGTGAAAAGCAGTACTCTGAACGCTCCCGCTCCGAACATTTTTTTGTAAATATAATAGGAAAAGAACAGCCCCAGAGGAACGCTCACGCAGTGCATTATCAGAAACGACTTGACCGAAGCCCATATTCTTATCTTCATCTGATCGGTGGCTATAAGTTTGAATACCGCCTCGAAATTCCAAAGCCCCCACGTTACCGTCGCGGGCTTGGTCGTCACGTCTATCTTCTGAAACGCCAACAGAAAAGAGTTGACGTTGACCGCAATATAAAATATCGTAAATTGAAGAACGGGCCATACCATAAACGCTATATAGCATATAAGGTCGTTCCGTTTCCCCTGGCTCAACCCGTTTTTCGGTTTTCCCGAAATCTTCGGGTTTCGCATTGTTTTTTCCGCGTTTTGCCGAAACATTTATTACTCCTGCGTATAATTTTTGTCAATCGGACGGAGTTTCTCGCCTTACGGCTGTCTCCGTCCGTTTTGTTTTAAAAGCCGAAAGCGGTTAGACCGAATCTTTCAAATTCTTTTTTGTTAGTTTTTAGGCCAATTTGCCTTGAAGTACTCGTACACTCCCGAGAAATAAGTCTCTGCGGAAAACGCTTTCTTCGCGTCTATCGCCTCTTTGACTGCGGTAAGCGGATAATCGTAGTTAGCCGTAGTTCCCGCTTTCATAGATTTATACAAAGCATCGAGTTGGAACATGGACTGATTGTTCGCGTAAACCTTATTCGCGGAAGCAAGATAAATTACGTCGGAATTCTGTCTTACCTTATAGAGAGACTGACCGAACGCGGACAACGTTTCAAGTTCGTCGTCGGTAAGCGTGTAGTTGAAGCCCTTGAACGCATTTGTCTCCTGCGTGAATTTTACGAGCATTTTATCGGAGTTTACGAATTGCAAAAAGTCTTTCGCGGCGGCGAGTTTTTCCGTAGCGATAGTACTCTTGATAAAGGTCATGGCCGAGTGTCTGTCGTAAATTATGTTCTTGTTCTGCTCTTTAACCTTGGTCTCGTCAGCCTTGGGAAGGGGCATCCAACCGAACTTTCTGTCGTCATACTCGTTCGCCCTTATGGTTTCGTCCGCTTCCATAGACCACCAATCGCCGTCGATAAGCATAGCGATACGTTTTCCGTCGTCCGCAGACGTAAGGTATCTGTCCTGAGCGTCCAACTGAGAATCGGAAGCCGAGAACGCGTAAGCCTTGTTGTAGTATTTATCGTTACCGAAAAGTTGAGCGAGGAATTTAAGCGACTGATATACGCCTTCCTGTCTGAAAAGTTCGTAGCCTTTGGAACCGTCGATAGCCGTAGCGGTCGCGTCTTTTACGAACTGTCCGTTTACGATTTTTCCGAGTCCCGTCGCCTCTCCGTCGAAACTGAGGTTAAGCAACGCCTGTCCGAGACCTTCATAGTCCGCCGCAAGCGAGGAAAGGAAGGAAGTTACGTGCTGATCCTTGTACTGACCCGACCAATCCACGGGAATGAGGTTGAAGTCGAGCATACGGTCGCAAAGCAGGAAAAATTCCTCGTAAGTTGCGGGAAGTCCGTCGTCGTAAGTATCAGGTTTTCCGTCGGGTCCGTCGCTTTTCTTATCGCCTTTTTTAGCGATGAAATAGTCCTTCAAAGCGGCGTTCGCGGGAACGTTCTCTTTCGCTCTGAAATACAGGTTCTTGCTCTCGAACAAGTCTATATCGTAAATAATACCGTATGTTCCCGAATAGTGCGGCAACGCGTAATACGCCGAATCCGCCGTCTTCCACGCGTTCTTCTGCTGAGCGGAAAGTTTTGATTCGAGCGTCTTGCCGTCGTAGGGGTTTACGCCCGTCACTACGTCGGTAATATCCGCCATTACATCGTCGCTGACGAAGGGAATATAAGGGACGTGTTCCACGAAATAGATTTCGCTTTCGCCGCTCTTTATGACGCTTGCTTCCATGCTCGGTCTGTCGGTCTTTACGACTATCTGAATACCCGTCTTGTCGCCGTATTTCGTGTCTTTATGAAGAGCCTCGTACTCTTCTTTGACTTCGTTGAGCCACGAAGAGCCGTATCCGCCGTTGTAGTTCACGACGTACAACTGCAATTTCTCCGCGTTTATGCTCTCGGAAGCCCCTGTACTTTCCGTCGGGTTTTTGCTTTCGCCGGGGGTTTTGGAGTCGTCGCCGCCTCCGCCGCACGCAGTCATCGTAAACGCTGCCGTAAGAGCGAGTATCAACGATACTAATTTTGTCTTAACATTTTTCATTTTCGTTTCCTCCTATTCGGATTTCTTATTTTTAATACGAACCCGACCGAAATTTCGGTCTTCGCTCGGTATTATCGCGTATTGTCTTTCGTTCGGCTTGTCGCCGTATTTTCGGGCGGCTTAACCGTCGGCTTCTCCGCCTCGATTTTTCGCCGCTCGTTTATGCCGTTAAAGGTATTCCTTTCGTCTCGCAACGAAAGGAGGGGTACCCCTCGTTTTTATTTTCCGCGAATTTCAGTCTTCCCATTCGTCCGCGAAGGTCTTTATCGTTATTTCGCCGTCACCTAGTTCCCTCTCCGATACCGCCTCTACGATTTTCGTCTTTCCCGCTTCTACATCGAAGAAGTTGTCGCCGAAATCAACGCCCGCGTTGTCTTTCGTATCTATAAATACCGCCCTCGCATACTTTCTCGCGGTTATTTCTATCCGATACAGATATTTTCCGTTCTTTTCGGTCTTTCTTACCGAGGTTTCCATATCCGTCGCAAAGTCGAAATTCCAATTGTTTACAAAATACGGGTCGGACTCGCGTCTTTCCTTGCCGTCGTAAAACTCGGCGACGACATAGTCCGCTCCGTCCGTATTTTTTAGTTCGACCGTCGCAGGGCTCCCTCTGTCGGCGGTTATTTCGCTTTCCGTTTCGTATGCGATTTTTCCGTCAATCGTCTTACCCGTTACTTTCAGAACGCCTTTCAAAGTCTTTTCCGTATCGTTTACGACTGCGGCGTAAATCTTGCCGTTTGCCGAGGTAATTATTACGTTAATCGACTTATAGGCTCGCTTTTGATAGTAATATATCGGCTTTTTCTCCAAATAATAGTCGACCGTAGCCCACGTTCCGCAGCCCCACGTGTCGTTGTACATCCAATTCATAAAGCCGTTGCAAAAGCCGCTCGCCCTCGCCTGATCTATCTCCGCTCTTATTATCTCGCCCTGCGAAATCATCGACTTTTTAACGAAGTCTTTTTCGTCTTTGAACTCGCCGAACATTTCGCGGGATATTTTCTTTTCCTTGTCGAGGAAAGTCTCGCAACGCGGCAGATAGGGATTATCCACAAAGTGATAATTGAGTATTTTGCCGAGTTTTTTTATCTCCTCTTCGGGAGCGAATTTTCTGAGACTCCTTATACGGGAAGACCCCATATCCACGCACTCCGATACGAAAGTCTGTTCGCCCGACGAAACGTATTTTCTGAAATTTTTTACGTCGTCGGCGGCGAGAAACTTTTCAAGACTGCCGTCGTGTACGTCGCCCGTCGTCTGAACCCATATATTGTCGATTATCGAATCGGGACTGTCGTATATATAAGGTATTTCGGGAACAAGAGCCGAACAATAACCCCTTAAACCGTAGCGGAGAAGGTCGAGATTCGAGTTCCACTCCACCATTTCGTTGCCGCCGCAAAGGAGGGCGAGGCTCGGGTGATTTCTCAATCGTTTCAACTGATATTCCGCTTCTTTATATACGTTTTCGACGAAATCTCTCTCCCTCGGAATTTCCGAACAGGCAAACGCGAAGTCCTGCCATACGAGTATCCCGTTTTCGTCGCAGAGGTCGTAGAACTCGTCTTTTTCGTAAATTCCGCCGCCCCAAACCCTTAAAATGTTGTAATTCGCCTCTTTCGCGAACGCTATGAGTTTTTTATAAGTTTCCGACTTCGCCGAGCCTAAAAGAGCGGTAACGGGTACGAAGTTCGACCCCTTGGCGAAGATTTTTACGCCGTTTACGACTATCGCGAACGAATAATTGTCCGTTCCGTGAGGCAGTCTTTCGAGTTTTGTCTCTTTTATTCCGAATTTACCTCGTTTTTCGCCCGTCTGCACGCCGTTTTTGAACAGTTTTACTTCGTAATCATATAATTTTTGCTCGCCGTAACCGTTCGGATACCAAAGTTCGGGGTTATTTATTTTAAAATTGACAAGGCTGAGGTGCTGAGTGACCGCGTAGGTCTTTTTTTCGCCGTTTACCGTAATTTCGAGAAGGTATTTATCCTCTCCCGAGTACACCTTGCCGCCCTTTTTATCGAGAGTGACGAAAACCGAAACGTCTCCGCTTATATGCGATTTGACCCTTACGTCTTCCATTCGTATTTCGTCGCAAAACTCCAAGCGGCACGGAAGCCATATTCCCGCCGTCGGGCAGACGGGAGCCCAATCCCACCCGAACTGACATTGAGCCTTTCTCAATGCGAGACGATTTTGCCCGAAAAGAGTACGGTAATTATACCCTTTTTCTTCAACGTACTTCGTCGCGGGCAATATTTTAACCTCTAATACGTTGCCTTTCGATTTTATAAGACTTTTGACCTCGAACTCGTAACGCAAGAACATATTGTTCGTTCTGCCGAGCGATTCGCCGTTCAGAGTAATTT
>CALGVF010000188.1 GCA_937920115.1 uncultured Clostridia bacterium | reverse complement strand
CGACTCCGCATTTAGCGTAAATGGCTTTCGCCTCTTCGTATCTGGAATTCATCGTCCTCTCCTTTTGCAAACGGTGTTATACACCTGATTTCGACTATATTATAATATGATTGTACCCGAATTGTCAACCGAAAATATAAAAACGGCGATAAATTTTACAAAACTATAACTTAATCGGCTACATTTTTCCCGACGAGCGATACGCAGTATCTGTCGAAGTTCATTCTGTCCAAAAGTTCGCCTATTTTATTTGTACTCAGATTTTTTACTCGTTCGAGTTTAGCGTCAACGTCGAAAATTTTGTCCGTCGAAAGAAGATATTTCGAGTATAAAAGCATCTGCGAGGAAGTGCTTTCCTGTCCGAAAGCGAACGAACTTATCGTCTGAGCCTTTCCCCTCTCGAACTCCGCTTTCGTAATACCGTTTCTCTTCAACTCTTTTAAAACGTCGAAGATAGCCGACACGGCGTTTTCCGAACTCTCGGGCTTGACCCCTGCGTATACGGCGAAAGTTCCCGTCGAAAGGTAGCAGGACGGATAGGAATACACGGTGTAACAAAGCCCCATTTCTTCCCTTATTTTCTGAAAGAGCCTGCTGCTCATTCCCGCCCCCGTAACGTTGTTTAAAACGTTCATGGCGTCAATCATATCGTCGTCGTATTTTATCCCCTCGAAAGCAAGTCCGATATGCGTTTGCTCTATATCTTTTTTTACCCTTTTTACGCCCTCTTTCAAGGCGAAATCGCCGCCGTTTTTCTCTTCCGATTTCAAATCGAAAACGTATGGCAAAAAGTACTTTTCCACGAGTTTTTCGGCGGTTTCTTTCGTAATACGCCCCGCGAAAGATATTACCGCGTTATCGGCGTTATAGAACCGTTTTCTGAATTTCTCTATTCCCGATTTATCGAACGATTTTACGTTATCGTACGTTCCGAGAATAGTTCTTCCGAGTCCCTGATTGCCGAAATACGCCTCCGCAAGATTATCGAGACATACGTCCTCGGGGGTATCGAGGCACATATTTATCTCCTCGATAACAACGCCCTTTTCCTTTTCGAGTTCGGCTTTTTTATAAGTCGAATTTAAAAACATATCCGACAGAAGTTCAAAAGAACGTTCCAACGCCGTTTCGGTACTCTTTACGTAATAGCAGGTCGTCTCTTTTGAAGTAAACGCGTTGACCTGCGAACCTATATCGTCGAACGCGGACGAGAGTTCGTAAGAATTAAACCTCTTCGTCCCTTTGAACGTGGTGTGTTCTATGAAGTGCGATATGCCGTTTTCGCTTTCGTTTTCAAAACAACTGCCGACTCCTACCATAATTCCCGCCGTGACGGAAAACATCGCTTCCATGGGAACGACGACGAGTCTCAGTCCGTTTTCGTATCTTTTTTCAAATATCATATTCCTTGTATACATTCGCTTACGGCGACTGCCCTTAGACCGATTTTTTCGTAATAATCGAGTATATCGGGCAACGCCTTTAAAGTATGTTCTTTCGGGTGCATAAGTATTATATCTCCGCCCGAAATGTTTTTAGTCGCTCTGTTATAAACGGTCGTCGCGTTTTTATCCCGCCAATCAATGGTGTCTTTACTCCACATTATGGTTTTATACCCCATAGATTCGGCTACTTTCAGCGTGGTTTTTGAAAAGGCTCCCGACGGCGGG
>CALGVF010000187.1 GCA_937920115.1 uncultured Clostridia bacterium | reverse complement strand
CGGCGGACTTTTAGACAGGATAAACGCCGAGAAAGAGGACGTGAAACTCTCGTTCACGGACAACCCCGTCATAGATTTTTACGCATCGACGGATACGAGGGCGACCGCCGAGTATATGCTCGATTTTCTTCAATCGTAAGGTAATCGTAACAAGCATTGAGTGAAATCGTAGGGGACGGTGACCCGATGTTATGCATTTATTGAGTTTAATCGTAGGGGACGGCGACTTTAAGGCGACGTCCCGAAAAAGAAAATAGATAAACAACAAACTAGATTTAAGCGAAACCGTAGGGGACGGCGCCCCCCGACGTCCCGAAAAAATGCAATTATTTTCAAGCGAATATCAACTTGATACGGATAAAACGTAATTTTTTTAATATTTTCATTGTAAAGAGGTTAAAATACCTTGCAATCGCAGGAAATTTTTAGTATAATGTAAAGTATCTAAACTCCGTCGCTATGCGACGCCGTATAACGGCAGATCGCGGCGGTCGGAATTGTACAGGAGTAGGTGTATGAAAAAATTATTTTTCAAACTCGCGGCGCTCGTATCTCTCGTGGCGATTGTATTCGGCGGACTTGCCGGTTGCAGTCTTTTCGAGGTGAACGCGGGCAGAGACATGGATCAGGTTGCCGCGACGGTCAATATTGACAAAGACGGTAATGCCGACAGCGAAGTCAAAATCTATAAGAGAGATATGCTCGCAGGCTATATGTCTTACGGTTATTACTATGTTCAGAATTACGGCTATACGACTTCTAAGGCGTATCAACTCGTTTTGGACAACCTTGTGAACAACGAAGTTATAATCGCAAGCGGCAAAAAAGCCCTTGCAGATACGGACGCCCTTTCCGTTGCTGACGTAAATTCTTACGGAATAGACAATATTTTGTCCCTTCTCGCTTCGGATAAAGACGTCGAGAAATACGAGAACGGCAAAAAGTCGGCGGGTACGGAAGGGTATACGAAAGGTCTTAACGACTACGTCGCTTCCGTTTATACTTCCGCAAAAACGACTTCCACGGACGCTTCGTTCAGATTCGTTACGAAGGAGGACGTTTTAAAGGCTGTTTCCGACGCGGTTGACAACGTTAATTCGTTTATTGACTCGTTTATGGATAGTACCGACGACGAGGACGACGACCACGATCATGAACATATTTCGTACACGACGAGAACCGTTCCTACGATGGAAACGGAAGAAGAGACGGTCGACGTCGACGCTTGTAAGGACGTTATCAAGAACGATACGAAAGGTTTAAACGCCAAAGTTACGGGCGACAGACTTAAAGCGCTCGGCAAAGGCTACAAGAGACTTGTCGAACTCGGTCTTGTAACCGACGGCGAAAATTACTACGAAGGTAGCGACAAAAACAGTGCGACGATAATGTCCGTTATGCAACTCGGCTACTTCAAAGATTCGGTAAGGTCGGCAATCGACAGCAAACTCGTAGACAAATACGAGAAAAAGTTGAGAGACGAAAAAACCGCGACTAACGACGAACTTTGGTCTCAGTACGAACAACTTAAAGCAAAACAGGAGTCCGAATATAAGGGCGATATATCCGCTCTCGAAACGGCTCTCGGCAACGTATCTTCGAGCAGTTTCGTAGTATATAACTCGGGTATCGGTTACGGTTACGTTTCCCGCCTCGTTATAGAGTTCAC
>CALGVF010000186.1 GCA_937920115.1 uncultured Clostridia bacterium | reverse complement strand
GGACTTGAACCAATAGCGAGCAATGTAAAGCAAGATGTGTAAGATTTTTAGTAAAGAATAAGCAAGTAGAAAAGTGAAAGCGAGCGGAACAGAGTCCTGTTGTCCGCATCGTGAGCCTCAGAACGAGTACGCGTCGGCTTGCCGACGTCGGTCACATTCCGCTTGCGGAATCTTGCCGAGGGACTCCCGTTTACGGGAAACGGCAAAATCCTGTTGTCCGCAATTTCTATTTTTACACGAGCCAAATAAATTATTGTAACAGGACTTGAACCAAAAGCGAGCAATGTAAAGCAGGAATGTGTAAGATTTTAGTAAAGAATAAGCAAGTAGAAAAGTAAAAGCGAGCGGAACAGAGTCCTGTTGTCCGCGTCGCGAGCCTCAGAACGAGTACGCGTCGGCTTGCCGACGTCGGTCACATTCCGCTTGCGGAATCTTGCCGAGGGTCTCCCGTTTACGGGAAACGGCAAAATCCTGTTGTCCGCAATTTTTCTTTTTACACGAGCCAAATAAACCGTTATAACAGGACTTGAACCAATAGCGAGCATCGCAAAGTTGGAATGGATGAAATTATTGCAAAGAATGTGCAAGTAGAAAAGTAAAAGAGAGCGGAACAGAGTCCTATTGTCCGCACCAAGCGTAGTAGCCTATAAGTCTTTTCTTATGGACCATTATTTTTGCATTTTTGGGGCATTTTTGCCCCTTTTTTAATCGACGGCATAAAGGCAGAAGGAAAACACGATATCGAGTTCCAATTCAAATGAGGAGGCGATATCCACGAAACTATATAAACGAAGACCACTATCCAATAAAGCACAGTTTTCATAGGGAATTATTAAAACTAAATTTTAGAATTGCGCTTTCAAACGATGAGAAAAGGGGCTGTCGCGTTAAAGATAGAACGACAGCCCTTTCGTTTCGTTGAAATGTTCAATTGTAATTATACTTTGGCAAAATAGTGCAATGTAAAATTGACACAAATTCAATTGCTTAATATCTCCCGTAATCGTCTCAAAAAGATTTCGGTGCACTTCGGAAATACCTGATATTTCTTCCACGCAATATCAAGATGTGATATGAGTTCGGGATGAAGCGGACGGAAACATAAATTGCTGTTGCCGCTCGTGTTAATGATTTTATCCAAGCAGACGGCGTAACCCAGTCCTTCTTCTACAAGGAGCGACATATTATATAAAAGATTGCCCGTTGCGACAATGTTCAATTCTTCATCGCTCTTTCCGAACCATTCGCTGACCTTATTTTTGCCGATTGATTGACGGGAACGGATAATCGGCTTATCCCATAAATCTTCGGGAGTTATAAACTCCTTTCCTGCAAGCGGACTGTCCTTACGCATAAGCACGCCCCAAGTGTCGTAAAGCGGCAAACGCAGATATTCGTATTTACTTAAATCAAACGGTTCGATAAATATGCCGAAATCTATAAGACCTTTATCAAGTCTTTCGGAAATCGTTCCGCTATCACCGCTGAATAAATGAAATTTAACGTCAGGATAATCGTTTTGAACAAAATGAGCCGCCTTTGCAATTAACCCCATAACGTAACTTTCGCCGCCGCCGATATAAATATCGCCGCTGATATCGTTTATAGGCTTGGTGAGTTCGGTTTCCGTCTGATTATACAATTCGATAATTTCTTCCGCACGTTTACGAAGCAACCGCCCCGCTTCGGTAAGCGTGATTTTTTTTGTTCCGCGAATAAACAGTTGTTGCCCTATTTCTTTTTCGAGATTTTGCATTTGTCGGGACAAGTTCGGTTGGGTAATATACAACGCTTCCGCCGCTTTCGAAATGCTTTGTTCGCGGGCAACAGCCAAGAAATATTTGAGTTCTCTGAATTCCATAAACACACCGTCCTTGAAAATATTATAGCATAAATATATATGCTTGTCAATTATGGGTTTGCCATAAAATATAAGTATTTGACATATATACAAGAACTGACTATAATTATAGATATGAATACGAAAACATTCAGACAAAATATGAAACAGCAAACATATATCGCAAAAACAATAAAGAAAATCGAGGTATAAATTATGGAAACGTTGAATTTAGAAAAAGAATGGGATAAGGTTTTCCCGAAAAGCGACAAGGTAAATCACGATAAAATTACCTTTCACAACCGTTACGGAATAACGCTTGCGGCGGACTTATATATTCCGAAAAACGCAAAAGGCAAACTCCCTGCTATTGCGGTATGCGGTCCGTTCGGCGCAGTGAAAGAACAGTCGTCGGGACTTTACGCACAGAAAATGGCTGAACGCGGATTTTTGACGATTGCTTTCGATCCGTCTTTTACGGGCGAGAGCGGCGGACAGCCCAGATACGTTGCTTCCCCCGATATCAATACAGAAGATTTTTGCGCGGCAGTAGATTATCTGTCTTGCCGCGACGACGTAGACGCAGATAAAATAGGGATTATCGGTATTTGCGGTTGG
>CALGVF010000185.1 GCA_937920115.1 uncultured Clostridia bacterium | reverse complement strand
ACGCCGTTTGCGTGAATTGCGTCGTCGTAGGCATTTACCGTTATAACGCCGCCCGAAATATTGACCTCGTTATCGGCTTTTATGCCCTTTGTCGAATAATCGCCCTTTTCGGTATTGCCGTCGTTCATTCCGCCGCCCGCATTGCCGGGGGTACCGGGTCTACCCTGATTGCCGCCGCCGAAACCGCCGTTAAACAAACTATACGTGTTCGTTTCGCTCGTCGCGGTTTCTACCGTTTCCGAATAAGGCGAATAGCGGTCGGTATAAATATTGACTATCGCTTCGTCGGAAATTACAACGTTGTATGCGGCGTCTATTCCGTCGCAAGCGGCGTAGATATCGAGAGTACCGCCTGAAATCGTCACAGTTCCACGCTGATTACCCTTGGACGAAACGTCCGTGTTCTTGGTTTTTATTCCGTCGCCCGTCTTCGCTATAAGGGTAATTATTCCGCTCGTTATCGTCACGCTGTCGTTGCCCTTCAACGCGTTATCCTGACAGGTCACGGACAAGGTAAGATTTTTAACTTTCAAATCGTCTTTCGTATGAATACCGTTGTTTTCGGAAGAGATTACAATCAACTCCCCTTTACCGCCGAGATCCAAGTCGCATTCCGCGTATATCGCCGCCGAATAGGAAGTCTCGTCGTCATCGGACAACGCCGCTCTCGTGTCGTAGATATAGTTTTCCGTTCCCTTTTTCGCGGTCAACGTTACCTTGTCGCCCGACAGAATCATCACGGGGTTCTGCTCGTCGTTATACAACTTAACGCCGCAAAGTTCCAACTCGAATTTATAGTCGTCGCCGCCGTCGATTACTATTTGTCCGTCGAACTCGCCCGAGACCGAACATACGGTGTCCGCCGTAAGATTAGAGAAAGTCAAAGTCTGACCGTCGAAAACCCAACAGTTGTCCGTTCCTTCCGAGCAGGAAACCGAAAGAGTGTTCACGTTATCGTCGAGACTTTCGGGAATATCCGTTTTCTCGCTGTCAGTTTTTTCGCCCGTAGTTCCTTCGGTTTCGCTCGTCTGCGGTCCCGACGGAATATCGCCCGACGGAATACTCTCCGACGGACGGTCGGGCGGCGTAGGCTGAAAATCGGAAGCGGTTCCGCTACTGTTCGAGTTGCACGAAGCGAACACGCATAAGGACAAAATGCAAACTAAGATTAAAGATATTATTTTTTTCAAAATAATCTCCTTTTCGAAATCGAACTGAATCCGCTCTCTTTCTTTTTTACGGATACAGTCTATCACGCTAAACTAAAATATACTTTAAAAAAAGCGACGAAAAAAAATTTCCGCCGCATTTTTTATTTTATAGGTAAATTGACTATTACGCGGAAGTCTTTGCCGCTTTCCGTCTCCGCTTTTATCGTTCCGCCGTGCGTTTCGACTATCGCTTTCGCTATCGAAAGTCCTATCCCGTGACCGCCCGTCGCCGAATTTCTCGAAACATCCGAACGATAAAACCTGTCGAACACGTATTTGAGTTCGTTTTTCTCTATCGGAATTTCGGTGGCGTTGAACACCGACAAAACCGCCGACTTTTTACAAACGGTCAACCCGATATCTACTTTCCCGTTTTCGGGGGAATATTTCATGGCGTTTTCCAACAGTATCGAAACGAGTTGCCTGAGGCCGTCGGGCAAGCCGCAAATCGTAACGCCCTGTTTTATTTCGGTCGTATACTCTATCCCTTTCGCCTTCGCCGCCGCCCGAAGCGAGTTCGCCGTTTCCGAAACGACT
>CALGVF010000184.1 GCA_937920115.1 uncultured Clostridia bacterium | reverse complement strand
GCCCCCTCTCCGTCAGACTTCGTCTGCCACCTCTCCCGTTTCATCGGGAGAGCATGCCCCATAGGGGAAAGCAAGATTATTTAGTTTTTACTCGGTTTTTTAGAGTGAAGTCGCATACATTATATACTAAAAATGCCGCGGTGTAAACAAAAGAAAGTACAGTTTATAGCCTGACGACCTTTTCTTCTTTCCTCGATTCTTCGGCGGCAAATACGCAGAGATGCCCGTTCACCGAATCGTCAAGCGTGGTAATCGACAGCGAATTCCTCTCGCCGTTAAGATACCTCACAAGGTCGTTCATAATCGCGAAATCGCCCCCGTTATGCCCGCCGAATTTAGCGTTGTTCACCACGCTTTTATTTACGTCGATAACCTCTTCCACGCCGTAAAAATTGCTCGGCGACGGGTCGTATTTACGCAAAGTAACAATCCCTTCTTCGATTTTTCCTTCGATTTCGCCCCACTGCCCGACTATATGTATATATCTGTCGGGTTTCGTCGCCCCCGCAACGAGCGTAAACGAACATTGCGAGCCGTTCTTGAACGCGATTATGGCGTTCTGCCTGTCCACTATGTCGCCGCCCGCTATATACGCACATCTTCCGTAATTGTCATGCTTCAAAAATTCGAGTTTTTCCTCTTTCGTGATTTCGTCGAGCGGCTTGTTGAGTTTATCCCACACGAGGAAGGGCATTACGTTGAGGTCGATATACTCGTGCAAAGCCGAGTATCTGCAAGTATCTCTGTATTTGCACTTATAGCAAAACTCTTCGGCGTCTTTCGGCATTCTTTCCTTTACGAACTCCGAGCGACTGCCCATACTCGAAACCTTTTCGGGGGTCGTCGAGTTGTTGAGCCAACACATAATGTCGAGATCGTGACAGCATTTCGCCAAAAGGAAGCCCGAACCGCATTTTTCTTCGCTGTTCCATTTCCCTCTGTCGTAAGAAGCGAGATAGTGTTGACGACAGACGTGTTCGTTCATTTCCATAGAGATTATTTCGCCTATTTCGCCGCCGACTATCAACTTCTTTATGGTCTTGTAAAAAGGCGTGTAACGCAGAACGTGACAGACAAACACTTTCAAACCCTTTTCTTCCGCTACTCTTTTAATGTCGAAAAGTTCCTCTTTATTGGGGACGATGGGCTTCTCGATAAGCATATCGTAGCCGCCGTTTAAAATCTGCATCGCCGTTTCGTAATGTATTTCGTCCATCGTCGCGTTGATTACTATATCGCAATCCACGCCGCTTTTCATAAATTCGTCGAACGATTTAAACAATTTGTCCGACGGAAGCGAGTATCTTTTCTTCGCTTCTTCGAGTTTAAATCCGTTCGGGTCCACAACCGCCGCGACGGCGAATTCTTCGGAGCGGTCGAGCGAATAGTCCGCGTATACCTGTCCTCTGTTGCCGTAACCGACTATCACGGCTTTTATTTGCTTCAACATATCGTTTTTCCTTATAATTTCATTCCCGCGGCGAAGTCTCCGCCGGAAAAATATTTCATACTGATTATCGACGTAAAAATCAGCGGAACGCTCGAAATGATATACATTGCGTAAGTCGCTCCGTTTCTGCCGTTTTTGATAAAGTTCGACTGAGCGTCGAGCATTATCGGCATAAGGGTCATCTTTCTCGTAAAGAGAAGACTCGGCCACAGATAGTCGTTATACAGCGAGCCGAAACAACCGACGAACTGAAAGAGTATTATCGGCATCGCGAGCGGAACGGTTATTTTCGCATAAATAACGGGGTCGGAAGCCCCTTCTATCCTCGCGCTTTCGTAAATCGCGGAGGGCTGTTGACCGAAAAATATTCTGAACATAAACATACAGGTTATCTGCCCGCCCGCAAAGTTCGGGAGAAGATACCCCGTGAACGTATCGCCGAGGTTTAACGTGTTTTTGACGAACGGCACCAAAATCGGCATACCCATTATCGACGGCAAGAGCATTACCGAGATAAAAGTCATGAATATCGCCTCTTTGAAGGGAAATTTCTTCGTCGTGAAAACGTATGCGAGTACCGAACCTAAAAGGCAATCGCCGAACGCCCCTATAAGCGAAACAATCACGCTTCGGAGTGCCGAATTTCTGACTACTTCCCACGCTTCCGAGAAATTTTTGCCCGCGTTTTCAAAGACCTTGCCGCTCGGCAACGCGAATATGTTTTTCTGTATGTGGAACGTATCTTTCAGCGAGTTCACCGCCGTTATGAAAAGGGGCAAAAGGGCGAAAAGCACGCATACCGTAACCCATATTACTATGGAAATCTGCAAGGGGGCTTTGTCGTAAGACTTTCTGACTTTGTTCTTATTCATCTTTCGACCCTCCGAACTGCATTTTCATATTCACGATCGTCGCGAAAAGCAGGAACACGAATATCACCGTGGCGTAAGCCGCCGAATACCCGTAGTCGCCCTGCAACATATACGAATACATTTCGTGTATGGGCGTTTTCGTGCCGTAACTCGCCTTGCTGTCTATCATATACGTTCTCGCGAAATTCTGCAAAGAACCTATGAACGTAGTGACGAAAACGTACTTTATCTGCGGCAGAATGAGCGGCAAATCGATTTTTATAAACCGCTTGAACACTCCGCAACCTTCGAGTTCCGCCGCCTCGTAGTAACTGTCCGATATGTTCATCATCGCCCCGTAGAAAATAAGGTACGCCCCGACGAACGGAAAGCCCATGAGAAGCGTAGCCCACTTCGCCGTGGTTTTTTGCGTTAAGAACATTATCTCCTTGCCGCCGCAAGACTTGATTATGAGGTTGATAACTCCCGAGAAGCCGTATATGCCCTCTTTCCATATCAAAAGCCCCGTAACGCTCGGAATTATCCCCGGAATAAACAGAAGCGTTCTCGTTACCGCCGAGTATTTTTTGCTCGCCATTATCGTCAGGAAAAAGGCGAAAATAAGGGGCGGGA
The DNA here is from genome assembly GCA_937920115.1 of uncultured Clostridia bacterium. Lineage (GTDB taxonomy): Bacteria > Bacillota > Clostridia > Christensenellales > Borkfalkiaceae > UBA10281. The sequence continues at coordinate 8,762 of CALGVF010000184.1, read as the reverse complement.
TAAGGGCGAACACGAGGTCCGCCGCAAGGAATATTCCCATATTTGAAAAGGCTTCCGCGGCGTATTTGCTCGTGAAAATGTTTATATAGTGCTTAAAGTTGTTCCAAAGCAACGTGGGTTTATCCTGCGTGTAGTCGAAAAACGACAGACCTATCGAGGCTATCGCGGGATAAAAGCAGAACATACAAAGAAGTATGAACGACGGCAAAATAGTGAGGTAAACGTATTTCGATTTAGCCATTTCCTTAAACGTTTTGCCGATTTTACCCCTTATTTTCGGAGACAAAAGGCATAAAGCCGCAACGACGGCGAGAATAAACGCTACCGCGGCGAGGATTATAAAGACTATGAAAAGCGTTTTATAAAGGCTTTCCCTTATCTTGCCGTCCACGCCGAAAACGGCGACTATCATTTTGCCCGACTCGGAGAAATTGGAGTTATAATAGGTATAAGACAGATTGCCGCCGACCGCGACTATCGAAGTAATATCGAAGTCGGTCGCGACCGAGTATTCGACTTTTTCTTCCGTAAGGTCGATTTTCGTAACTTCCGAAAGAGTCTTGTATATGACGTAAGCCGAATTTCCGTAGGGGTCGTAAAAAAGCGACCTGTTGTCGGTCACGGGGTTTCCGAGGAGGGTTACCCCGTCGATTTTTTCAAGCGGGAGTTCTTCGCCGAATCCGACTTTCGTCATATCTTCCGAACGGAATTTATACAGTTCGTTTTCAGAACTCGTAACGTAGAAATAACCGTTTTCTTGATTTAACGCCGAGCCTGCGAAAGCATTGACCTCGGGGCTTACGTAGTAATATTCCGACTTGTCGTACTCCTCGCCGTCCGCAGTGACCGTACCTCTCATACTGAAAGTAACGTTATACTCAAAAGCGTATTCGTTATTTACGAAATCTTCGGCTTGCCTTTTTAAAACGCTGAGTTTTTCGGTTGGGTATTCCTCTTTAAGTTCGGCGAGTTTATCCTCGTAGGCGGCGTAATAACCGCACCCCGAAAGGTCGGCTTTGAACCTGTGCACGCCCTGATTGGTAACGACCGTCATTTCCCCGTCCTTGCCGTCCGCCGATAAAATTTTATCGCCTTTGGAAAGTTCGAGGTTGATATTTCCGTCGTCGTAACCCGAATAGAGATGCCCTTTAATCGCTTTCCCCGACAAGTCCGACGGGTAGGCGAAAATTTTGATATAGTTCGCGGCTCTCGCAAAGAGGTATACTCTGCCGCCGAAAACCGTCGCGTAGTCGTAATTTCCGTCGTATACGTTTTCGGAAACGAGTTCGAGTTCGGAGTTGAGACCAAGTATATACCTCTCGCCCGTCTCGGTATTCATAGTCGCGACGTAAACGTTACTATCCCCTTTTCCTTTGTATACCGCGGAGATTTTTCCTATATCCGCGTCGAATTTCTCTTTCGCCGCGGTTTTTACGTCAACCGTCTTTTCGGTTTTCCCTCTCCCGTCGGCGAGCCTTAATTCCGAGGTCGTCGAATAGAGTATTTTATCTTCCGAATAATAGGTCTGCGAGGTGAAATTGTCGTCTCCGCCCGCGATTTCCCTGTTCGTCTTCGGAAGTTTCAAGCCGAAAATAACGGCGGCGACCATGAAAACGAGCAGTACTACAAGATATATAATCGCCCGTATTTTCAACTTGTCGCCTTTGATTTTTCCGTTATCGTTAGTCATTTTTTAACCGTTGGTAGGACCGCCCCATACCTTGTAGCAATCTACGTTCCACTTCTGCGAGGTCGCGTACTCCGTCCAAGCGGTCATAAGGCTCGTATGCCATTTAGTCGAAAACTCGTCGATGTCAATCGGACTGTCGGCGTTTAAAAGCCCTCTCCATATTATTATCGAAGTTTCGATATTATCTTTATTCACGGCGATATATCTCAGAAACGACTGCACGAAATAGTCAGAATCGGAAAGACCCGTAAACGAAATCTTGTCGGTTTTGAAGAAGTCAGTCCATTTCTGAGGAACCACTACGAGGTCGTTTTTAACGGTGGTGATACCCTGCGGAGCGACTTCCGTTTTACTGAGCGCATTATAATAAATCGACTGACCGTAAGGCGACATCACGAATTTAATGAAATCGAGGTTGAGTTCGTTCTGCTTGGTATCGTGATTGAGTATGGAGAGATAGCCGCCGTTGCCGCCGACGTCTCTCATAATCGTTCCGTCGTCGATATAGCCGCCCTCGCTTACCATTTTCGGGTAGTCGAAGAAGTCCGTCGAAAAGCCGTCCATATCGTTGAAGGAAAGTCCCGAACCCGCGTAATCGAGCATAATCTGCGGAGACTCTTTGCCCGCCGACTGCGTTCTGAACTTGTTTCTGACCGTCTCGAAAGATTCGGAAGCCGCCGCCGTATGAACGTAATCTTTCATTTTGGCGAACTGCGAGACGAATTCTTTATATTTCGGGCTTTTCGCTCCGCAATAATACTCGGAAGTCTCGTCGAGAATCACGTTGTAGAACTTTGTGGGCATAACTCCGTATTCGGGGTCGGCTTCGGGGTTTTCGTCCGTCACGTCCAACTCGAAATTGTCGCTCGTCATTATATTTTTATACTCGTTTCTGTAATAATAATCGCCGTAAACCCTTATAAGCCACGAGAATTGAAAGCCGTCTACCGAATCGTTGTCGAGCGATATTCCGAGCGGATATTTATAACCCGCTTTTTTCATATACTCGCACACGGTCATGAGTTCGTCCCACGTTTCGGGGGTCTGTTTAAGGGTTACGCCGTCCTTTACGGCTTCCGTTTTCGCCTCGTTAAACGCGACGGTATTTATAAACCACGCCGTCTGCAAGTCCTGCGAATTTATGATATAAACGGAAGAAGTCGAACCCGAAGTATCGGTCGTATAGGCGTTTCTGTTTAAAACGTTGCTCCACTTTAAATTGCCCGCGTAACCGTTCGTCTTGTTTATCGCTCCCGACATATTGTAGCACTTCGCCGCAAGGTCGGAAACGAGGTTTCCCTGAACTATATCCCACTCGGTTTTCGGGTTGTTGAGTTCGGTGTTGAGTCTGTCTTTGTACTTGCCCTGCACGCCTTCCATACCGATATTTACGGTCACGGCGTCGCTGTGAAGTCTCTGATACTCCGCCGCCAACGCTTCCCACGCGGGTTCGGTGGACTCGAACTGAATCACCACGTCGATTTGTCCGCTTCTCTGTTTGATTTCGGACGGTACGGGAAGATATTTTTCGTCCAACCCGTCGAGTTTTATCGGGTCAACCGTTATGCAATCGGTTATTTCGCCGCCCTTGGACTCGGACGAGGGCGTAGTTTCGCTCGTCGACTCGGAAGTCGCGGGGTCGGTGCTTGCCGAATTTCCGCCTTTGTTGCAAGCCGCAAACGATAAAAGCATCGTTATCGCCGCAAGTAAAGATATAAGCCTTTTTTTCATATTTTCGCTCCTTTTTTCTTTTTATTCTACTACGAAACGGAACGTTCTTCCGTTTCTGCTTTGCGTAAATACGAACGAATAGGTTAGTTTTCCGTTCTCGGCGATTACGCTGTAACCGTCGTAACCCGAGTCGCTCGAAAGTTTAACTTCGACCCACTCGCCGTTTACCTTTTCGTATAATTTCGGTTTTGAAAGTTTCGTAATTCCCGTAACTTTTACGGAATAATCGACTTCCTTGTCGCCGTCAACCCCGCCGAGGAGAGTAAATTCGGCTTTATTTCCCGCCGCCTCCACTGTCGGTATATAGCCGTCGCTTCCCGCAGTCCCCGCGGTCGCCGTCAGTTTTATCGGGTTTAACACGCTGTCGTTATAGACCTGTTTGACGTTGTCGCAATGAGTCTGCCCGACTTTGCCGTAGGACAGGAATATTACGTCGGTATCGATATAATCGCCTTTTTTGAACGACACGTCCTCGGAAAGAGTGAGCGAACCGAAGTTGAGTTTATCCTGCCAATCGTTCAGATACCCGAGATTTACGCCGCTTTCCTTACCGTTTACTACTATTTTGCTGTTTTTGACGATAAGTCCGAAGTTGGACATATCGGGTTGCTCTTTCTGCTCTATTCCGTAAAGGGTAAAGTACGAAGAGTTTTTATTGAGTTTGTATATCGTCGCCCCGCTCCTCGTGACGTTCGTTATCTGTTTTTCTTCGCCGTTTTCGTCGAGGTAGGAAGAGTATTTATAGGTGCAGTTCCTGCCGTTGAATGAGGCGAGCGAGAACGAACCCTTTTCGTAGGTCACGTCTTTCAAAAACTTAACGTAAATTCTGTAATACGTTCTGTTCTCGTCGGCTTGCGGCATTTCGACGTGCCGCATCGTATATTCGAACGCCCCGTCGTTTGAAACGTAGGAATAATCGAGGTCGGCGTAGGTAAGTCCCGCGGAGCGGATATCCGAACCCGTATACTCGCACAGCGTGCTTCCGAAATCGGAATTTACGCTCATAAGCATACCCGCCGAACTGAATTGCGGGTCGCCGTCCTGCCACATATTGCCGCTAGCGCTTCTGAAATCGGGCATAAACCAACTCTTGCCGAACGAACCGTAATTAAGGCTCGGTCCTTTAAGCGCGTAATAGGGGGCGATGCAGTTGGTCTCGTGTACGCCCGTGGACAGGTGGTAGTAAGAAATGTAGTAGGAAATGGAAGAAAGTTGTTTGAGATTGTATTTTCCCCATTTCATATACGCGTTTACTACCGTAAATTTCTTCGTCGTATCCTTTTCGATAACTATCGGAAGGTAAGAGTCGCCGTAAATCTTGTCGTACGGGTCGTAAATCGGCTCTTCTTTTTCGTGTCCGAAGTTCTTGGAAACCTGCACGGGAACGGGAACCTGTGTATCGTTCTCGTCCAAAAGAGCCGCCCCTTCGAGCGGATAGTCGGTGTGAACGTAAATATACGCCGTTCTGTCCTTGCCGTCGCCCTTTATCTCTACGCTTTCCTCGAATTTCTTTTGTTGGTCGTTATAATACGCGTCGTGGAAACCCTCGCCGCCGAGGTAGAACTCGTAACAGCCTTTTAAGTAATCGTACCCGACGAACTTCGCCGAATCTTTATCCGCGACCTTGATATTTTCCTTGGTAAGCGGCGTTCTTTCGAGTTCGCTTTGGGCTTTTATCCCGTCGAAAGAATGGGTTTCGTCGTTATAGATTCTGTTGCCGAAACTTATCGACGAACCCGACGGCAACGCCGTGCCGTCAACCGAAATTTCCTGTCTTATAACGAGGTATTTGCCGCTTATAATCACGTTCACTTTCTCGGCGTTTACGAATATAAACCCGATAACGCCTGCGTTTCTGACGTCCAACGCAACGTATTCGACGATGTTTTCGTCGATTTCGCCGACCTTGGAATGGACGCCGTTTCCGTCCTTTATCTCGTATTTCGCGAGGTTGTCGAGGTTTATTTTCACCTCGAAGCCGAACGCCGTCAGATCCGCCGCCCCGCCCGAAACCACTCTGAACTCCTCGTGAATTTTATCGGGATAGGTATGATAGGTCTTTTCGAGGTGCCAAGGCAGTCCGTCGAATTCGAGGTCTCTCACGTTCACGGCGTAATAGTAATAGCCGAAGTCGGTAGTGTTCATTCTCGCGTCCTTGTCGGACTTTCTCGCATAAACCCTTTCCGAACCACTCACGGCGTATACGTCCATGGTGTTTTCGAGATAGGTTTCGCCGCTCGCGTTATTGAAATACTTAACAGTCTTTCCCGAACCTCTCAGAACGTGCGAAAACTGTGCAGTCGAGTTTCCGACAACGTATTCGCCCCGTTCGTAGTCGTTGTTTACGTAATACGCCTGCACCGAGTTGGCGGCGTTTACGGCGTAAGTTACGCTCGAAGCGAGTTCGGTCTGCCCTTTAAGGTCGATAACCTCTTTCTCGGGCTTTATCGGCTCGGGCGTTTCTCTGTCTCCCGCACTTTCCGGGCCGGTTAAACTCTCCGACTCGCTCGTCCTCGTCGTATCCGTATCGCCCGAAGATTCTCCGCCGCCGCGGCACGAACACAGCGGAAATGCGAGAAGTATCGTCGCCGACAACAAGGCTATGAGTTTTTTAAATTTGTTCATTCGTTTATACTCCTGTTACTTCGGCGATTATCATTTCGTTCGAGAGGTCGTTTTCGTCCTCGCTCACATAGTTCGCCTGTATTCTGAACTTGACGAGTTCAACCGCTTCCGTCCAATATTTATTGCCCGAGAGGTCGAACTCGACTATCGTCCACTCGCCGCCTTCGGTCATACTTATTTCGTCCGACTTAAACGCGTACCACGCCGCCGCCGAATCGAAATAATCTTTTCTGAGTCCCACGAACTTGCCGTCCGCTCTTTTCGCGGTCCAATAAAGGGCGAGTTGTTTGGCTTTACCCAAGTTTTTGAGTTTTATCCTTATTTTCGTAATTCCCGTAACGTTAAGCCCCGCGGAATTAGTCGAAAGACTCGGGTCTCCTAACAGGCTGTAACCGAAATTTACTTTTATCGTTCCGTCGGAAAGCAACTCGGTAGTTCCCGCCGACGAACCGGGGGCGGTCGATGCCGTAGCCTTAAAATGCTCGTACAAAGCCTTGCCGTCGTAGTAAATCGTTCCGTCCGTTTTGACGAAAATTTCCGTCTCGCCCGTTATTCTTTCGCTTTCTATATCGAAAGGCTCGGTAAACTCGGCGTTTTTGTAGTAGCCGAGAACTTTATAACCGCCGAGAGCGGAAACCGCCTTTTCCTTGCCGATTACTACGTTTTTGTCGCTCTTTATCTCCCTTATAACGCCGTTTACGTTGAATTTCACCGTCGTTTTGGTCTTGTCGTAATCCTCGTCGTACACGCCCTTGATATAGGAAATCAGAAGTTCGTTTTTCTCGCCCGCCGTGCCGTCGAACGCGTAAAGCGACTGAACTCTCAACGAGTAAAGCCTATCGGCGTTTTTCCACATATTGTTCGCCTTGGCGGGTTCTTGCTCGGAAGCGACGTTGATTTGCAGAATTATCCACTCGTCGTCCTCGCTCATTTTCATTTCCTTGCTGCCGTATGTGTAGCAGAAATTCTGATTTGCCGAATAGTCTTCCGTTCCCACATAGTTGCCGATATCGTCTTTAAGCACCCAATAGAACATCAACTGATTGGCGTAGCCCACGTTCTTGAACTTAATCTCGATAATCTGCGACTTCGTAATGTCTACGTTTATACCCTCGATACAGATATACGGGTCTCTCGCCGTGCTGTAACCGAAATTCGCCCTCGCGTAGGTCTCGCCGTTTTTGGTCTCCTCGGAAATACTCCCCGCCGTCGAACCCGCTCCGCTTATCGCCGCAACCGCTCGAAAACCGTTCGACAAAGCCTTGGAATCGAAGTACATATAGTCCTCGACGTCGATATAAATATCCGTCTTGCCCGTTATCGGCTCGTCGAAATCGAACTCGCTCCCGTCGGCGAAATCTTCCGAACTATAATAGCCCTTGACCTTATAGCCGTATATCGAATCGTCGCATCTGCCCGTCTTTCTGCCCTTTTTGACTTCCGTCGTATACACGGGCGTTTCCGTTCCCGCAAGGTAGAAATTAACGGCGTAATACGCGTCCCATTTCGCGTAAAGGGTCATATCGCCCGTAACTTTGTCGAGACCGAAATCCCATTCTACTTCGTATTCCTCGTCCGTATACCAACCCGCGATTCTGTACCCGTCGGGATTCTCGCCCCTGACCCTTATATCGGGTTCGGTAACGAGGTCTCCCCTGCGGACTTTCTGATCCAACGCCTTGTTGGTCGGAAGGTCGATACAGGTGTCGAATTTTACGACGTAAATCGCATTCGGGTCTTCCGTCTCGCTACTTTCGTTACTTTCGCCGCTCCCCGTCGGGGTTGTCTCCGTCGCAAGGGTCTCCCCGCCGTTTGAATTTCCGCCCGACTCGCCGCCGCCTTTACAGCCGACCGCGAACGCCGCGATAAGCGATATTATCATAATAATCGTTAAAATTTTCGTCTTTATCGTCATTTATTCCGCTCCCGTCAATATTCTGCGTATATTTTTTATCTCTTCGGCGGTCACGCCGTTTCTTAAAAGGAACTCTTCTATTCCGTCTTTAAGATTCGGCTCTTCCGTCTTTTTGCTTATCGAATACTTCATAAAGTTCAGATACAAAGACTCGGTTGCATCGTAGTGGGTCTGTCTGCGACTTTCCACGTCCTTCTGCTCGAAATCGAGACAACCGTACTCGGACAAAAAGGACAATTCGTAGTCGAGCGTGAGATTTTTATGCTCCACGCCGAGCAAGCCGCCGAGAACGTAAGCGAGCGTTCCCGTTCTGTCTCTGCCTATCTGACAATGGAAGTAAATCGGGTAATTCTTCTCGTCCGCGAACGCCTTTACCGCCGTAATAAGCCCTTTCCGACACTCTTCGTCTCTGATAGACAAGTCGCCCTGAAAATAACAGGCACAACCTTTTGCGGGAAGTTCGGGGTAGTTTATTCCGAGGCCCGAAAGGCTTCTCTTTCTGCTTGTCTCTTCCCTTAAATCGATTATCGTCTTTATCCCGACTCTTTTAAACCACTCTTTGCCGCCGTCCGTGAGATTGTCGGGGTTGCCGCCCCTGTATACAAGCCCTTGTTTTACCGTCCTACCGTCCGCGGTCTCGTAGCCGCCTATATCTCTCGTGTTCGACGTGCCGCCGATTTTAACCGTTCTCGGTCCTTTTTTCGTGGTAAAAGTTCTTATATCGCTCTTTTCGCCTTTTGCGGCGTTTACGACTTCGCAATAGTATTTCGTTCCGCAAAAGAGGTCGGAAACCTCGACTGT
>CALGVF010000183.1 GCA_937920115.1 uncultured Clostridia bacterium | reverse complement strand
TAGAAGTGCGAAATGTTGTTTATACCGATAGCCTCGCAAATCTGCTCGATTGAAAGGTCGGTCGTTTGCAAAAGCCTGTAAGCGTAATCGGCTTTATTTCTGTTGAAATAGTCGGTCATCGTCACTCCGAGATTTTTCTTGAAAATTCGCCGCATATAGTCAACGTTATATGCGAACTCTTTTGTGAGTTCGGACAGCGGAACCGTGAAATTTTCGCTCGAATTGAGTTTTGAAAGAAGAGTTATCAGCCATTGCGGGAAATTGTCCTTGTTCTTTTGCAGATAACTCTCGATTAAAAAGTGAATTATCGAGGTTATGAGCGACTTGGAAGCCATTATATAACCGATATTGTCGGGCGGCAGGAACATATAGGGTACGAACTTGTTGAGCGTTGCTATCTGCTCGAACGAGAGTTTGAAAACGCACGAGAATTTTCCGCTCATGAAATCGTCGTAAAGCCCTTCGTAAAAGAACGAGCAGGCGTTCTTGAAGTATTCCTTATCCATAAGAATATCGTAGTGAGAGAAACCCTCTTTTCTGTCGTAGGTAAAACCGTGGACGTCGCTCATATTTAAAAGACACGCGTCGCCCGTTTCAACTCTGTAACTTTTCTTGTTGAAAATATGCGTCCCGAAGCCGTCGGTAACGTAGAAAAACTCGATATAGTCGTGACGATGAATTTTGCTGTCCTCGTTCGAGGTTTTCTTCGCGTACATTCTGTATTTCTGACTTTCGTCTCTTATAGCCCAATCGTAATAGCCGAGGGTTGCAACCCTTTCTTGTTTCTGAATCATAAAAACCTCAACGGAAATTTTCCATAATTATATTACGCCCGCGGCGTAAAGTCAACAAAAAAGTCGGTATAGCACAAAAAAAGGTCGATAGAGAGTATTGCAACTCGTTTTTTTGCGTGGTATAATTATAACATAAAAATATGCAAGGGCGGTTTATTCGCCGAAAAAAGCGAAAGGAGAGTAAAGCAAAAAAACATATGCTTAACTTGAAGGATAAAATCACTAAGAATATGAGCGCGAAAACCATAAGAATATGTTTTATGGTAAGCGCTCTTATTTTGCCAACCATAGGGTTCTTACTGTTTTTCGTTTACGTAAACGCGGATTCTATATTTATGGCTTTTCAAAGACCCGATTATTCGACGGGAAAGTTGGTCGAGCATTTTTCGCTCGAAAACTTCCAACGGATATTCAACACGAGCGGTTCCGATTTCAAGGAACTTATCGAGGCTTTAAGGAACACGTTGATATTTTTCTTCGCAGACCTACTGATAGTCTTTCCCGTTTCGATAATAATGAGTTATTTCTTCTTTAAGAAACTGAAAGGGTACAGATTTTTCAGATTCGTGTACTATCTTCCCGCGATAATTTCTTCTTCCGTTCTCGTTTCTCTTTTCAAGTATTCGATAGGAACGGGCGGCGTTATCGACGCAATAAGGTACAAAGCGGGGATAACTCCCACGCATATAAATCTTCTCGGCGATTCGCCCGAGGCTTTATTAACCGTCCTTTTTTATACGATAATGTTCAGTTTCGGCGGCAACATTATAATAGTCGGCGGCTCGATGAACGGCACGAACGCCGAAGTTTTAGAGGCGGGCAGAATAGACGGTTGCGGTTGGACGAGAGAACTTTTATCTCTTGTAATCCCTATGATGTGGCCGACGATTTCCACGATGCTCATACTTCGGTGCACGGCGGTGCTTTCGGCGAGCGGTCCCATAATGGTATTCACCAAGGGAGCGAACGGAACCATGACTTTATCATTCCTTTTATACAGGTACGTAGTCGGTTCGGATCTCGGCGTTACGCAGGATTTGTATTACGTTTCGGCGGTCGGACTTATCATGACCTTAATGGTATTCCCGATAGCGATGCTTATAAAACACGTAGTGTACAGCGATAAAAAGGACAAAGAGGACGCTTTATGATAAAATTCAGAAAATATCGCGGAACTAAAAAGACCGTTCCGCAGGAAATAGGTTCCGTAATAGCGTTCGTACTTTTCGTTCTTTACGCCGCGTTCATACTCTTTTTCTTCCTTTTCGCGTTTCTGATAGCGATTAAGGCGGACAACAGAGCGTACCTTATGGACAAGATAAACAACAAAGTATTCTGTATTCCCGAAAATCCGACATTTAAAAACTTTACGGGCGTATTCAAAAGATGGGAAGAAATGGGCGGTCTATCCTACGGAAAAATGCTTATAAATTCGATATGGATTTCCCTTTTAGGTCCGCTTATCGCGGCTTTCGTAACGGCGACCGTTACTTACGTTCTCGTCTTTTACAGTTCTAAATTCACGAGGGCGATTTACAAACTCGGCGTTTTCGTGTCGATTCTTCCTATTTACGGAGCGGCGGGAGCGATGTATAAGTTGCTCACGGACATAAAGATTATAAACAGCCCGCTTATGTTTCTGACAAACATAACGCTCTTCGGGGGAAATTTCTTCTATTATTACGCATTCTATAAGGCGATATCGTGGCAGTACGCGGAGGCGGCGTTCATCGACGGAGCGGGACATTGGCAGGTATACCTTAAAATAATGCTTCCCATGGTAATACCGAGCGCGACCGCTTTGTACGTAATGGGCGTAATTGGAACGTGGAACGACTATTCGACTATACTTTTGTATTGGCAGAAATATCCCACGCTCGCATACGGGGCTTACGCGTACAGCGAGGGAACTAAGTTCAAAGCGGACACGCCGTCGTATTTTGCGGGCGTACTCGTTTCGATAATTCCGATACTCGTACTTTTCGGTTGTTTTCAGAACACGGTAATGGAAAAAGTCCATATCGGCGGCTTAAAAGGCTGATACGATTTTACAACGATTAAATAATAAAAAGCGAGGAGTACTCCTCCTTTCGTCTTGCGACGAAAGGGAAATCTTAATTACATAAAAAAGAAAGCGATATTTTAAAAAATAAAAAGGAGAAAATCATGAAAAATTCTATCAAAAAACTAATCTCGATTATCGCGGCGGCTTTGTCCGTAACGACTCTTTGTCTCGTTACCGCATGCGGCGGCGGATCGGGAAATTCGGCGGGAAACGGCGAGTCCAAGGGCAACGAGTCGGCTGCTCCGAGCACGGGCAGAACGCTTAAAATCAAAGCGGTTCAACTCGGTTACGGCACGAAGTGGCTCGACGCTATCGCGAAAGAATGGGAAAACAAAACGGGTAACAAGGTCGAGATTACCCCCACCGTCGGAACGAGTGGAAACGACGGTATCGCCAACGAAATACAATCTCACGCTTCCGAGCAGGATATATTCCTTTACAGAACGGCGGACTATGCGAAGAGGGTATACGAGGGCGAAATCAAAACGGGCGGCAAAACCTATCCCAACGTATTTATGGATATAACCGAAGTTTGTAAAAAAGAACTCGACGGAGAGGGAGGGGCGACTATCGACTCGAAAATCAACGACGATATGAGAAACCTCTATACCATCGACGGAAAATACTACGGACTTCCGTGGATAGAAGGTGCGATGGGAATAATGAGAAACAAAGACGTGTGGGAGAGTTGCGGACTTACCGACGCGGATATTCCTCTTACTACCGACCAACTTTTCGCGGTAAGCGACAAGATTAAAGCGAAAGGCAAAACCCCGTTCATTTATTCGGGCGAAGACGAGTATTATTCGAGTTTCATGGGCGTATGGTTCATGCAGTACGAAAGCGAAGAGAACATTAAAAACTACTTCGAGGGCAAAGACCCTACGGGTAACTATTCTCAGAACCTCTTTACTTATCAAGGGCATATCGAAATGCTCAAC
>CALGVF010000182.1 GCA_937920115.1 uncultured Clostridia bacterium | reverse complement strand
AGGCTGAGAGCGATATTACTGCCGTAACGAGCGATATGAACAATATGTTCACGGGAGTTATCTACTATAAAGTCGCCGATGACGAAGAAGTTAAATGTATGCAGTGGAACTACGGAGCAGACGGCGAAATTGTTAAAGGTTCGGCATCTCACAACTTTGTAGACGGCGTATGCAAAAAATGTGGCGATAAAGACGCTATGGGCGTAACGTACAAATTCTATAACGGAGTTTACTATGTCGATAGTTACAGTAAATATGCAACTAACGAAACATTGACCGTATTCGGAACGTGGGACGACGGAGTGAATGGTGAAGCGAACGTAACGTTTATAAAGAACGGTGCTTTCAGCGGACACACAGAACTGAAAAAAGTTATACTTCACGAAAATATTACCGCTTTGGACGGCGGCGTATTTGCGGGGTGTAGCAATCTTGAATACGTATCAATGAAGGGCGTGGAGAAACTTCCCCTTGTTTGGTTTAGTAGTCTCGACCATTATGGCGTATATTCTGCGAATGACGTTACGAACAACAACTTCCTCAACTGTGGCAAATTGACTACCGTTGTTGTAGGTAAAAACTTTGAGTGCGGAGCACAGATGTTTAAAATCTGGGGCGACGATAGCCTTACCGCTTGCGTAAATATTTACGCAGAGGGAAGCGAGTCTGAGTGCAATATAACTTTGAGCGACGACCAAAATCAACTTTTAACAAACACTATCTACTATTATAGCGAAACGGAGTCTGAAAATAGTTGGCGTTACGAAGACGGAGTCGCTACGAAGTGGTAAGAGCAATAATGTTATTCAAAAGAACAATCGCTTTGATAATCGCGATTATTTCGGTATTTTTCGTCGTTTCCCTCGGAGGTTGCTTTTGGGGCGACGACGAAACCGAAAGCGTAGCGACGGAATCCGAGACAAGCGAAGAAAGCATAGAAAGCGAAATCTTTTTTACGGTTATATTCGATTCGGCAGGCGGTTCGGAAGTTAATTCGGTAACGGTCAAATCTGGTGAAAAAATACCCGAACCGTCCAACCCGAGAAGGGCGAATCAAGAGCAGCAATACGTTTTTAAGGGCTGGTATATAGGAGACTTGAAGTGGGATTTTAAAAACGGAATCGTAACGGGCGATATTACCCTTACGGCAAAATGGGAACTAACAGGTGATTTCACCGTTGGATTTTAGATAATTTAGGAGGAATTTATGAAAATTTACAACAAACCTGACGTCGAACTGATATATTTCAGCGAAGACGTCGTAAGAACAAGTCCGGTCGATATGGACAGTAAAGATGTCGAATTGGGCGACATGGATTGGGGATTTTAAAGGAGGGAGAAAATAATGAGTAAATTAAAAAACAGATTAACCGTTGTTTTGCTTGCTGTTTTTATTGCCTTAATGAGTATTGCGGTAACGGATCTTGCAACTAAGGCGAAAGCGGCTGAAACAGCCTATCCGACGGAAGGAACTTTTGAGATTGTAGACGGAATATCTTTAAAACTCAATGACGAAGGCGGTATGCGTTGGGTACTGAAAGTCAGCGACGAAATTTATGAGTATGCTTCTGCCACCGATGCAGGGAAAGACAGACATATCGGTATAATAATTGCCCCGAAAAAGTTATTCGACGCTGTTACCGACGGCAATTATAGCGGTATGAAAGTAAAAATAATGGGCAGAGCCGATATTTCTAAAGCGTACAAACAGACAAAAGACGACGGTTGTTATTATTTTAACTTTTGCGTTAAAAATATGAAAGAGACAAACCGTACGTATGATTACGCCGCCGTTGGTTATTACACGGACGATAGCGGAAATATTGTAAGATACACGACTTTAAACGAAAATTCGGTAAACAATTTCTATAACGTTGCGAACAAGTCGATACTTTATTCGGGAGAAGATTATTCCGAAAAAATGCTCGGACTTAAAAGTTATGATTGGCTCGGCACGGGACAATTTCCCATAAATGTAGACACAACGGAACAGTATAATTCGCTTGTGACAAAAGTAAATGCGGGCAGAGATTTCTTGAATAAATACATAAACATAAAGAGTTCTGTCGATACAAGCATGGCTTTATCGGATGGTAAAGAATTGCCGAGTGGTGCGAAATGTGCGACTTTCGCTGATGATGCAGTTAAAACCATCGCTCCGAAGAACGAAGACCTTATAAATAATGTTATTCATCTTGAAAAACCTAAAGATCCAACAAGCAATAAGGTTAAGGTGTACGATCAGACCGAACCCAACTATGTAACTACGTCGAAAGGCGGCGAAAAAGTTACCGCCTTATATTTTACTAAGAAAAATGCTATTTCAAGTGAAGAAGACAGCAAGAATAACTATGGATTTTCCGAATTCAGAATTGAAGTTGCTGGTAAGATAACAAAATTCTCTTTTGATTATAGACTTGTTGATAGCAATGTGGAAAAATGCGGCACACTTCAAACAACCGACAAGTCCTATGGGATGAAGAGTTTTCTCGAATATAAGCATGGCTCGGAATATACAAACGAGACGAAGACGGCTTATGGAGATACTTTCTTTAAAGCAGACGGTTTATGGCATCATGTGGAATTTGAATGCGAGATAAACGATATGAAAGCTGTACTCTTTAAGATTTATCATTTACAGGGCGAATTTATGGTAACTAACGTTGTTGCGGTGATGGAACCCGAACAGCACGTTCACAATTGGTCAAATGAATTATCTTACGATGAAACGATTCATTATTATAAATGCACCAAAGATGGTTGTAATGGTAAGATGAATGCAACAGGGCATACTTATAGCGATGGTAAGTGTTCTCTTTGCGGGGCGTATAACACGATGGGCGTAACGTATGGCTACGATACCGCAACGGGAACTTACAAAGTAATGGGCTATAACGGAGATTATGCCGAAGTGACGGTACTTGCGGAGTACGACGACGGAACGAACGGCAAAGCGGCAGTAACGGCATTAGGCGTAAATGCATTCAACAAATCGGATAGCGGCAATAAGACGTTAGTCAAAGTCTATTTGCCCGACACGGTAA
>CALGVF010000181.1 GCA_937920115.1 uncultured Clostridia bacterium | reverse complement strand
CGCTTTAAACAAGAAAGTCCTCGCCGTAACCTCTTTTGAAAGTCTTGCGTATAATGTAGGGAAAGAGCGAAAAAAACTTACCGTAATAGACGCTCGGCACGGAAATTATTACGCCTGCGGGTACGGCGAAAAGGGCGAAATACTTTTGCCGCCCTGCTTTATCGACAAGGCGAAACTCGAAGAGTATTCAAAAGAATATCTCGTGGTTTCCGATACCGAAATCGACGGCGTGGAATCGACGGTCGCGAATATCGAGGACGGCTTTATAAAAGCGGTCGAGGCTAATCTCGGCAGGGCTTCGCTTGACGTAGAAACGGTCGTTCCGCTGTACGTCAAAAAGAGTCAGGCGGAGGAAGGGCTGTGAAAGAATTTTCCGTCCTCAGTTGGGAAAAAGCCGACTGCATGAGGATTTCCGAGTTGGAGAAAAAATGTTTCGACGACCCGTGGAGCGAAGAAATGCTTACGGCTTCTTTTTCGGACGATAATTTTTTCGGGTTCAAGGCTGAATCGGGCGGCAAACTGATAGGCTATATCGGCGTTTCGTCGGTGTTCGAGACGGCTGACCTGCTTCTTATCGCGGTTGACGAAAACTACCGCAAAGAGGGGGTCGGGAGAACTCTTATCGAAAGGGCGATCGAGACAGCGAAAGCAAAAAACGCCGAGAGAATGATGCTCGAAGTCTACGAGAACAATACGGCGGCTAAGTCGTTGTATCTGTCCGTCGGGTTTAAGCAAATAGCCGTTCGGAAGGACTATTACGGCGTAGGCAAAAACGCTCTTATAATGGAGAAAGTGCTATTAAACGCGTTATAGGCGGACTTCCCGTTATCGATGAGGGGCGGGGAAAAGTCCTTTTGATGCTTCACGGGTACCTTTCGAGAAAAGAAAGTTTCGCGTGGCAGATTAAATTTTTTTCAAGATATTACAGAGTAATCGCCCCCGATATGACGGGGTTCGGCGAAAACGAGGGTATGAGTTACCCCTATTCACTCGACGATTACGCGGACGAAATAATTAAACTCGTTGGCGAGTTGAAAATAAAAAAATACGACCTTCTCGCCCATTCGTTCGGGGCAAGAGTTGCGGTGAAAATCGCAAACGTAGACGAGAGGGTTGACAGAATAGTTTTTACGGGCGCTGCCGGCTTAAAGCCGAGAAGAGGTTTGAAATACCTTTTCAAAAGGGCGTCTTTTTTATTGCTCAAAAGGCTTGTCCCGAGAGAAAAACTCGCAAGATTTTACTCTTCCGACTACCGCTCGCTTTCCCCCGTAATGAAAGAGAGTTTCAAAAAGATAGTCGCCGAAAATCTCGACGACGAGGTAAAGCGTATACGAAACAAATGCTTTGTCGTAAGCGGGAAAAAGGATAAAGAAACGCCGCCGTACAGTCAGAAAAAATACGCGAGGTACATAAAAAACTCGGAATGCGTATTTATAAAGGGGGCGGGACATTTCTGTTTTTCCGAAAAGGCTGACGAGTTTAACGGCGTTGTTTTTTCGTTTTTATCGGAGGGTTAAACTATGTATTATTGCTTGGTTTCGGGGTTTATCTGCGTTTTTTGTTTCCTGCTTTTCGGGCGAAAAACGCTTGCCGTCTTTCAGCAATGCGGCTACTTACCGAAAGAGTTTTTAAAGGCTTATTTCGGCGATTGTCGCCGCGATTTTGTCGGTTTATCGACTTATAGCCTTATATTGCTCGTGTTATTGCTTGCCGCGACGCCGCTCGTTTTCGTCGGCGAAGCGGCTTATATGACCGTGTTTTTCTTCTTCGGACTCGCTTTTTCCTGCGTTGTCTTTTATCGGACGAAAGCGGTCAAAAAGGCGGTTTTGACTAAGAGATATACAAGGATAATTGCGGCTGCCGCTATTGTTTCCTTTCTGTTCGGTTTCTTCCTCTCTTTGGCTTTTGTATCGCACCTCGAAATCGACGCGGCGTTCTGTCTTTTATACTCGTTGCCGCCCTTTTTATCGGCGTTTTTATCGCCCTTGATTCTGACCGTCGGCTTTTATATAATGTTGCCGCTCGACAAGTCGCTTTACATAATTTCGGTAAAAAAATGCGAGAGAAAACTCGAAAAATACCCCGATTTGATAAAAATCGGAATAACGGGCAGTTACGGAAAGACGGGCGTTAAGAATTTCTTAGAAAAAATGCTCTCGCAAAAATACGAAGTACTCGCTACGCCGAAGTCGTATAATACGCCGCTCGGGATATGCGAAGCGGTTAAGAAACTCGACGAAAGCCACGACTTTTTCATAGCCGAAATGGGAGCGAGGAGACGGGGCGATATTAAAACGCTGTGTAAAATCGTGAAGCCCGATATGGGAATCATAACGGGAATATGCGGTCAGCACTTGGAGACTTTCGGCAGTCTCGAAAACGTAAAAAGTGCGAAAAACGAACTTATAGAGGAACTTCCCGTTAATGGTCTCGCCGTTTTTTCGTCGGACAGCGAGGGTACGAAAGAACTTTACGAGAAGTGCAAGATACCTAAAATTCTTGTCGGAGTAAACGGCAAAGAGGTTCGGGCAGCAAACGTAAGAGAGGACGAAAACGGCTTGAAGTTCGATATGGTTATAGGCGAAAAAAAGTACTCGGTCGAAAGCGGACTGTACGGCAAACATAACGCTTCCAACCTGTGCCTTGCCGCCGCGGTCGCTTTAAAGTCGGGCGTGCCGATTGAAAAAATACTGCTTGCGATAAGGCTTATGAAAAATCAGCCGCATAGGCTCTCGGTCACGAAAAACGCGGTCGGAATTACGATAATCGACGACGGCTACAACGCCAACGAAAGAAGCGTGGAATCGGCGGTCGAAACCCTGTCGCATTTCGGCGGTCGGAGGGTTGTCGTTACCCCCGGACTTGTCGAAACGGGCGACAAAACCGCGGAAATGAACGAAAGAGTCGGGGCGGCCCTAAGCAAGTACGCCGACGAGGTAATCGCCGTGGGAAAGAACGCGAAATACATACTTTCGGGTGTGAAAGGACGGGCGAAAGGGGTTGCTGTAAACAATCTCAGGGAAGCGGAAGAGGAATTGAAACGGACGTTGAAGTCGGGCGACGCCGTGTTGTTTTTAAACGACGTTCCCGACAAATACGGGGTGTAAAAATGAAAAATTTGTTGGTGTTTTTCGGCGGAGTTTCCTGCGAACACGAAGTTTCCGTAATCACGGGCGTAATGACCGCGAACAGCCTTTCGGCGAAGTATAACGTATATCCGATTTACGTTGACGAACGGGGCGAATGGCATACGAGCGACAATCTCAAAAATCTGAATTGGTATAAAACAAAAGACTTCGATTCGGTCGTAAAAGTCACGATAAACGCGGGCGACGATACCTTGTATCGCCTTAAAAACGGCAAACTTAAAAAAATATGCAAAGCGGACGTCGCAATCAACTGTATGCACGGTTTAAACGGCGAGGACGGCACGCTTGCGGGACTTATGAAATTGTCGAATATAGCGTTTGCGTCGCCCGAAATGTTTTCCTCGAGCCTTACTATGGACAAATATTATACTAAACTTGTGTTGAAAGGTATCGGCGTAGAAACGTTGCCGTATGTGAAACTCAACAGGGATAATTACATAAAACGGGGCGAACTCGCGGAGAAATACGTTTCCAAAACGCTTGATTACCCCGTGATAGTTAAGCCCGCGAATTTAGGAAGCAGTATCGGTATTTCGGTCGCGAAAAGCGA
Source organism: uncultured Clostridia bacterium (assembly GCA_937920115.1). Lineage (GTDB taxonomy): Bacteria > Bacillota > Clostridia > Christensenellales > Borkfalkiaceae > UBA10281. Next base: position 801 of record CALGVF010000181.1, on the reverse strand, counting down.
AAAAGACTTGAAGAAATCGCTTGAATACGCGTTCAGATACGACGAAAAAGCGATAGTGGAAACCGCGTTGACGAATTTCAGAGAAATAAACTGCGCTTGCGTTAAACTTTGCGGCAGATACGTCGTTTCGGAGTGCGAAGAGCCGCATTTTTCGGGCGACATATTGGGTTTCGACGACAAATACGGCGGTAACAGAGAAGTTGCGTTTCCCGCGGAAATCGGCGAGAAGTTGTCGAGAAAAATCAAGGAAATTACGGCGTACGTTTACAGAAAACTCGAATTTACGGGCGTTATAAGAATAGATTTTCTACTTGACGGCGAAAAGGTATACGTAAACGAAATAAATTCCGTGCCGGGGTCGCTCGCGTACTATCTGTTCGCAGACGACACTTCGGGATTTGCGGCGATACTTTCGGAAGTGATAGAAGAGAGTATAGAAAAACAGAAATCGAGGAAAGCGAACGAGTACGTTTATAAAAGCGGCATATTGAATCTTGACGGAGCGAAGTTAAGAAAATAGCCGTTGGAAACATTGTAACCCGTTTTTCGCCCATCGCGTATTATATATAAAGCGTGATTTTCGCAACTTTCGCTTTTCCTTTTTGTTTGCCGATTTTATACGTTGATTTGTTCTTTAATCTTGCTTTCCCCTTTGGGGAAAGTGGCGGCGTAGCCGTCGATAGAGGTCATTAACGTGAGCAATGACGATATACAGTAATCTTGAAATGTAGCAAGACCTCTCTCGTCTTTTGCTCGCTCCGTTCGCAAAATCCACTCTCCCCAAAGGGGAAAGCAAGAAAA
>CALGVF010000180.1 GCA_937920115.1 uncultured Clostridia bacterium | reverse complement strand
TTCCCGTATTGTACGGCGGGTCTATGTAGATTAAGTCTATTTTGTCTTTATGCGCTTTTTCAAGCAGTTTAAGACTTGCCAAATTGTCGCCCTCGATAAGGAAATTCATTTGCCCGCCGTTGTCAATAAACAAGTCGGTATCTTCCGTGAGTACGGGCAAATTATTTTCGAGTATTTCGTCAATACATTCGCGGTGTTCTTCAAATACAAGACCGTATTTTTTGCCTTTAATATCTTTTTCAATATCGGCAATATATGATAGCAAGCGAGCGGTATTTTCGTCCTGCTTGCTAGATGCAATATACGTTTTTATCTCGTTTATTTTCTGAACAAGTTTTTCTCGTTTTTCCTTTGAAATATTTGTAGACATAATATGCGTACAATCCTTACTTTTTGTACACCTATCAATATAATAGATGTACAAAAAATTGCTGAAAGTGCATATAAAAGTTGAAAATAGCACAATTTCTTTTGCTTAAACGGGCAGTACGCATTGATTTTTACGAAAATTCTTGCTATAATAGATAAAAAATGTACATCTATTATATTGATAGATGTACATTTTTTTATATAATTTCATTCCGAAATTGTGAGGATAATTCGAGTAAAACAGACTTTTTAAAGATTATTTTACATTTTTTGTAAAAATTCCCTTATTTTATTTGATTGTCGGGAAACTTTGTGGTATATTTTTCACGATATTTTTTACTTGGGAGTTTACAATGAAACGCATAGCGCAAATTTTTTTAGGTTTGTTCTTGCTTTCGTCTGTCATCTTTTTCGGTAACTTTATTACTACAAAAGAAACAAAAGCAGAACAGGGCTTTTCTTACGTTGCTAATCAAAAATACGATGCGACAAAGTCGATTTTCGTAGAGGAAAACGACGGAATTGTCAGCGGACTTCCTGTCTCGCGACTGTTTGATTTTCGCGATTCTGACTTTCTTCATGTATTCGATAACACTCAAAACGCTTACATTTCCTCGTTTACCGAGTGTGGCGAGTCAAAAGATTATAAAGCGTTAGTTGTCGGTTTTGTAAACCCTATACCGTCGAAAAGGTTTAAAACAATCGTTCTCTCAGTCGGTTGCTCAGGTAAAAAGCCAACTCTTAACACATATAATATCAACGAAATAAACGACGGGGCTCTCGGTGAAATCAAGGAAACTATTTCCGTACCAATAGATACTTTTAAAGAACGCTCGTTTTCTTCCGAATTGTATGCAGATGCCGACGGTTTTGTAAGAAGTATAGTTTTCGCCAACGAAAAAGAGGACTCCACAATTAAAGAATTCTGTATAGACAGTCTCGAATTGAGAGACGAACAACCCGAAGAAGTCCCCGTATACGTCGATAAAGGCGATATTTTGCCCGATAAACCGACCGACTGCGGCGGCTTGTTTTTAGGTTGGGAGTTAAACGGAAATCTTTATAAAGCGAATACCGTTTCGCCCGAAAGCGGCGAGATAAACGCGTTAGTCGCCGACTTCAAAACGGACAAGGGAGCAAGTATTCGTCTTAAACCCACCTTGGAAGAAACGGGCGTAAGATTTGCGGCAATCTTTGAGGAAAGCAGTTTTCTTCAATGCGAAAAACACATCGATGAAATAGGCGTTATCGTAATGCCTACCGACCTTATCGGCAACGAAGACTTTACCGACGAAAGCAGCGGTAAGCCCGCAATCTTTCTTCTCAAAAGAGACGACGAACTTGCGTTTAACGACGGAAAACTCGTTCTTCGGGCAACAATAAAATCTATAAAAGAAACCAACTACGGCAGGTACTACTCCGCTCGGGCGTTCCTTACTGTAAAATACGGCGACGGTACGACAGAAAAAGTATTTTGCGACTATGACGAAAACGACAATTCGAGAAGCGTATATTACGTAGCGACGAAAGCCTATCTCGACGAAAAGAC
>CALGVF010000179.1 GCA_937920115.1 uncultured Clostridia bacterium | reverse complement strand
ACGCCCCCTCTCCGTCAGGCTTCGCCTGCCACCTCTCCCGTTTCATCGGGAGAGCATACCCCGAAGGGGACGGCAAGATTTTATTTCAGCCCCAACCAACCCGAAGGAGGAAGCAACGAAAAGATTGTTTCCTTGGAATTTACTTCGGTTGTTCTTTACAAAATATACACAAGCAGGAGAAAAATATGATAGTTTGTATGGTCTGCGACGTTCTCGGAGAGAAGAACAACGGAACAACGCTCGCGGCAAACAATTTAATCGACCATTTACGGTCGAAAGGACACGAAGTACGCGTCGTCTGCTGCGACAAGGACAAAAAGGGAAAGGAAAATTATTACGTTACCCCGACTTTAAATCTCGGCAAGTTTTTAAATAAGATAGTGGAGATGAACGGAGTCACTCTCGCGAAAGCGGACGACGAAATTTTAACCGAAGCGATAAAGGGAGCGGACGTCGTTCACCTGCTTATACCGTTCGGCTTATCGAGAAAGGCGAGAAAAATCGCGGTGGAACTCAACAAGCCCATCACGGCGAGTTTCCATTGCCAAGCCGAAAACGTTACGGCTCACGTCTTTATGATGAACGTCGGGTTCGTCAATAAACTCGTATATAAAAACTTCTACAAATCTGTATATCGCTACTGCGATTACGTACACTATCCTACGGAATTTATAAGAGATTTATTCGAGGACGTCACCCACAAGACCCCCGCGGTAGTAATTTCTAACGGCGTAAACAAGTGTTTTTACGAAGAAGTCGAGCCGAAAAGGGTAAGCGACAAGTTTACGATACTCTGCACAGGCAGATACAGCAAGGAAAAGGCTCAGAAACTTTTAATCGACGCGGTGAATAGAAGCAGTCATAAAGACGAGATAAAGGTTGTGTTCGCGGGCGACGGCCCGTATAAAAATTCTCTGAAAAAACGGGCGGCGAAAAAGTCGGTCGACGCGTATTTCAAACTCTTCCCGAGAGACGAACTCATGGGGATGTTACGCGGAGCAGACCTCTACGTTCATACCGCGACAATCGAAATCGAAGCAATTTCCTGTTTAGAGGCGATTGTCAGCGGGCTTGTTCCCGTAATAAACAACTCGCCGAGAAGCGCGACGAAAGCGTTTGCCCTCGACGAAAACAACTTGTTCAAACTCAACAATTCAAAAGACCTTGCGAAAAAAATCGACTTCTGGTTCGACAACAAATCTCTGATCGAGGACTATAAAGCCCGCTATAAGTCGATTATCAAGAGTTTTGACCAAAAAGAGTGCATGGAAAAAATGGAAGATATGCTCCTTAAAGCGATTGAAAAGCATAAGAAAAACCCGAACGCCGCCGAACTTTCGGCTCAGAAAGTCGAAGATAAGGCGTGAAATATCGCAAGGCAGTTCGGCAAAATTTAAAGTAAAACAGGTGGTAAAATAATATGAAAGACAAAGTTATTTACTACAAAGACGAAATAAACGACGATTTCGCGGGAAACAACATTCACACGAAACCGCTTCCCGACAAGTACGATTATTCGCATAAAAACGTTATATGGAGATTTTTTGCATTTATATTGTACTACTTTATTGCGTTTCCGCTCGTCAGTCTCTACAATTTAATAGGGCACGGCGAGAGGATAAAGAACAGAAAAATTCTGAAACCGTACAAGAAAAACGGCTACTTTATTTACGGCAATCACACAATGATAGCCGCAGACGCGTTCACTTCGCCGAGGGTAACGTTTCCGAAAAAGGCGAACGTAATAGTGAACCCCGACGCGTTTTCCATTCCCGTGGTGAGTCACCTCGTCGAAATGCTCGGCGGCGTGCCAATAGCGACGAATTTAAAGGGTATGCGTAATTTCTCGAACGCCATTCACGATTACGCCGAAAGAGGAAAAGTCGTAATGATATTCCCCGAAGCCCATATATGGCCGTATTACAGCGGCATAAGACCGTTCAAGGACGTATCGTTCAAATACCCCGCTCAGGAAAACAAGCCCGTGTTCTGCTTTACCAAGACTTTCCAAAAGAGAAGATTTTTCAAACGCCCGCGCGCGGTAGTGTATGTAGACGGACCTTTCTTCCCGCAAGCAACGTTAAACGTGAAACAAAATCAGAAATATTTAAGAGAGCGGGTATACGGAACGATGGTGGAACGCTCGAAAATGAGCAACGTAGAATACGTAAGGTATATAAAAGTTGAAGACGACGCGGAAATTTCGGGCATAGCGGATGCGGAAACGGCGACGGCGAACGCATAAAAACGGCGTAAATCGGCGTAAAAAACGACTGTATTTACAGTTTTAACAAGAATAAAGGAAAAGAAAAAATTAAAGAAACAAGGCGGCGTTTTACGCCACCTTTTACATTGAAAAGTCGCCATTAATCAACCTATACGGCGACTTTTTTATTTTTTTACAAACCAAATAAGAGTGTAGTTGTTTAGAATAAAACTTCTCTCGTCATTTACAAACACAGTCTCATTGTAACAACGTTGTGATTATATTTTGTTTGCGTTTATGACCTCTCTCGTCGCTTCGCCGCCACTTCGCCTCGGCGGTGAACGCTCTCTTTCAGTTAGACCTCTATCGTCTTGACTTCCATTTCATTTCGTCAAGCCACTTTCCCCAAAGGGGAAAGCAAGAAAAGTTAGATTTTATTGCGAAATAGGCTTTTAAAATTTTTTATTTCTTATTTTCTTGATAAATCAGCATACCAAAAAAGCCGTAAACAAACTAAATAAACTTGCTTTCCCCTGTGGGGAGAGTGGATTTTACGAGTGAAGCGAGTAAAAGACGAGAGAGGTCGCCCACCGCCGATAGAAGTCGGTAACATAAACTTGCTAATATTTATAACATTCCGACAAAATAAAAAGTCTCCGCTGTTTCAGCGGAGACAATTTTTCTTGTTAAAGTAACGGTAAAAACGCCGACATTCCCGAACCGATGGCTGCCGCCGCGACAATCGCTATGATAATCACATAAAACAACGTTACAACAACAGATACGATAACGCTTATCAACGCTCCTTTACCGCACGACTTCGCCTTTAACGGATATTCGTCTTTCCATATCAGATACAATATTAAACCTAATAAGGGAATGAAAAAACTTAAAACGGCAAAACCCGCACTCGGAGCGTCGTTTGTCAAATTTATGCTTTTCACAGGCACTCCACATTTAGGGCATACAACCGCCTTGTCGTCAATTTGTTCTCCACAATTATTGCAATACATTTGTTTGCATCCTCCTTTGTTTTCCCATTATAATGGGAATTAGTATTATTATAATTCCATAATAATGGAATGTCAAGTATTTTTCCCATTTTTGTGGAAAAATTATTTATATGAGTAAAGAAACGTTTGGCGAAAGATTGAAAACATTAAGAAAAGAGCGAGGACTCGGGCAAGTCGCGTTAGCGAAAGAGATAGACGTGGGTAAGTCGGTAATAAGTTTGTGGGAAAAGGATAAATGCGAACCGACGCTTGGCAAACTGATTGCTTTATCGGAATTTTTCGGGGTAAGCATTGATTATCTTGCGGGTTTAGAAAACTGAATAACATACGAAAAGTCGCCGTTAATCAACTTATATGGCGACTTTTTATATATTTTATAATAAATTATACAACCTCTGTCGACGGCGGACGACCTCTCTCGTCGCTTTGCCGCTGCTTCGTCTCGGCGGCGGCTGACCTCTCTCGTCTTTTACTCGCTTCACTCGTAAAATCCACTCTCCCCAAAGGGGAAAGCAAGAAAAGTTAGACTTTTTAACGTAATAAACTTTTGCTTTAAAAAAGAGTTTCTTCTTTTTATTTTTTGATATATGAAAATTTATCAGAAGCGTTACCGTAGGGGACGACGCCCTCGGCGTCCCGATATGTGGTTGTTTTTTGATATAAACCATATTGGTTATATGGGAATTATCAGGAACGCAAATCGGCAGTTTTATAACTCAACCATTTTCGTAAGAATATTGCGTTTTTGGGACGTCGAGGCGCCGTCCCCTACGGTATCACTCAAAACTTACCGCAAAACAAATATAACTTTGCAAAATAAAATATAACTTTTACAAAGAAATATAACCATTTCCCCCGAAAACTTAGCACTGTTAAAAAAAAGTCTCCGCTGTTTTCAACGGAGACTTTTTTATTTCCTATTTTTATTTCCTATTTTTCTATCTTTTTTTATCTTTATCTTTACTTTATCGCCAAAGTTTTTGTAGGTCGGCACGCCCGAAAATCTGACAGGTCGGACGGTAAAAACCTCGGACGATAAAAACTCGGTCGGCTTATCTCTTACCGCCTATCAGTTCTGACCGAAGGTCGCGGATTCTAACGTGAGTTTCAGTATTCCTATGCTCGCGAACGGTTGCATTATCACTATCGGCGCATGCCTGCAATCTCTGTTGTCTCCCGCCGTGTTGCCGTAATATACCTTCGCTATCGTCTGCGCAAATTCGCCCGTCGTCTGAAATACTATCTCGCTCGCGCTGAACGATACGTCTTTGAACGTCCTGCCGCCGTCGAGCGAACAGTTTTTCACCGTGTACGGGAAAGTCGGGGTCGCCGTCTGAGCCGAGGTCTTCGAGTTCTGCTCGCCCCTCGTCTTAATCGCTCCCGTCGCGTTTTTCAGTTCTCCCGACACTACGTCTATCGTTCTGAACGAATAACTCGTCGACGCGTCGTACTTGAAGTTTCTGAACATAAGTATCATAACGTCGTTATCGATATAACTCTTCTTATTATATTTCTTGACCTTTATTGCGTTTTCCGCTCTCTTTTTGAACGCCGCGTCCGCATTTTCGGATAATATTTCCACCGAACTCGTCGCAGTCGTTCCCTCGTAAACGGTCGTCGCAACGTACTCGATTTTCTCTCCGTCTATCCCCGGAGTGGTCGATTTTACCGTTCTTACCGATTTAATCGGCGTGAAACCGTCGTTGAAGCCCGTAAAGGTCGTAACCGTTTCGATTGTGTCGTTTTCAACCGTCGATTTTTTATCGCCCGAAACGTATTCGCCGCTTATCGTGAGTTTAGTCGTGTAAACGTAGTTCTTTCTGTCGTCCGACACCGTGAGTTCGGTAACGTAAGACGAAGTTTTATCGTCGGGCGTGAAAGTCAGTACGCTTTCGGATTTACTGCCGCCCCAATCTCCGTCTTTGCCCTCGACGGTAACGCCGTAAGTGAGTTTTTCGTTTATCGGAAGAAGGTCGGCGTTCGATTCTTTATACCAAAACGCTCCCGCGTAAGTCGAGCCGACCGTTCCGCTTCCGCAACTCGTAAACGAGAATATCGCAAGCGTGAGAGCGACCGCTCCTAAAAATTTCTTTTTCATATATACCTCTTTTACTCATTTTAACACAATTTTCCCGAAAAGAAAAACGAATAATAAAAGATTTGCTAAATTTCACAATATAATTTGTTTTTTGTCTCCCCTTTATGATATAATCTCATTATGAAACTCTTTGTAACCGAAACGTATTACTCCTGCGTTGAAAAGGCGGCGGAGTACATAGCAAAAACGGGGGTCGGCATAGACGACCCCGCGGTCGTGTTCTGCGAGGACAAACTCACCCTTTCGACGGAATCGGCGATAGCGAAAGCGATGGGCGGAGGTTCGTTCGGAGCGGACGTCACCTCGCTCGGCAGATACGTGTCGAAACGCCTTAAAGACTCTTCCGCCCTCTCGAAAGAAGGCTCGGCGATTGTCGTGAAAAAGGTTCTTTCCGAGAACGCCGACAACCTGAAAACCCTTTCGAGACTCGCCTTTTCGCCCTCGTTCGCGTTCGAGACGAGCGAACTCATCGCGCAGTTGAAATCGGCGAAAATCACGCCCGAAATGCTTATGAGTTCGGTGGACTCGTGTCCCGAGAATATCAGGGCGAAGATACTCGACCTCGCCGTCGTTTTCAAAGGTTACGAGGACTTTTTGAAGAAAAAGGGGCTTGCCGACCAAAGCGGAATACTCGGCAAAATGCCCGAACTTATCGAAAAGGACGAAAAACTTAAGAATTCGAGGGCGATAGTCGTCGGATTTTCTTCCGTGACGAGACAAAGTATCGAAGCGATAAAAAAACTCGTCAAGGTCTGCCGCTCGGTGGACTTTTTTGCCGTGGACGGGGAGAACACGAGCCTCTACGCGAACGAATTTTCGTCGCTTATATCCCATACTTTCGGGCTTGAAAAAATACGCTTGGACGGCGGCGAATCGCCCGAACAAAAGGCACTCCTAAAAGGGCTATTCGACCACGAACAGTTTACAAAAGTCGGTCTATATAGCGATAAACTCACCATTTACGAATCTCACAGTGTTCAGGAAGAAGCCGAATACGCGGCGTTAAATATAGTCAGGCTCGTCGAAAGCGGCAGGTATAAATTCTCGGATATAGCGGTAGCGGTCGGCAATCTGCCCGAGAAGAGACTCATGATAAAAAAGGCGTTCGGCGACTACGAAATACCCTGTTATCTCGACGAAAAAAGACCGCTCGGCTCGCACCCGATAGCAAGGCTCACTCTAAGCCTTTTAAAGAACTCGGCGAGGGGCGGCGATATAACCGAGATTAAAAAAATCGTCTCGAACTGCCTGTTTATTTCGGACAGGGAAAAATCGGACGAATTCACGAGGCTGATTGTCGGAAATTCGGTCACGGCTAAGTCGTTTTTAGACGAAAACTACTCGATTTTAGATGATTTATACCTTATAAACAAGCAAAACACGATTATTTATTTCCAAAGAGGGCTGAAAAGCAAGGAAAAAGCCTCGGCGATAGTCAAGAAAATCAAGGCGTTTTACGAGGCTTGCGGAGTTGAACAGAACGCCGAGGACACGGCGAAAAAATTAGAGGAAGTCGGGGCGATGGAAGAGCGGGCGTTTCTGCTTACCGCCCTCGGCAAAGCCTACGCCGCCCTCGACGACATAGCGGAACTGCTCGGCGACGAGATTATTTCCGTTACGGAATTTTCCAAACTCTTAGCCTCGGCGTACAACGCCTGCGAGGTCGGAATAATTCCGCAGTACGGCGACGGCGTTTACGTTGCGGAACTAAGGGACTGCAAGCACGTTCGGCATAAAATACTCTTCGCGTTCGGCTTATCGGGCGAAATACCCTTCGTAAAGAGCGACACGGCGTTGCTTCTCGACGGCGATATTGCCGAACTCGAATCGCTGTCGGTGTCGATAGAACCGAAAATAAGCGTGGTAAACCGCAGAGAAAAGGAAGCCACGGGCATAGCCCTCGCCACTTTCGAGGACAAATTGTTCGTTTCCTATTCCCTGATGACCCCGTCGGGCGGTCAGGCGGTGAGGAGCGAACTCGTAGACTATATCTCGGCGATTTTCGCGAAGAAAAACGGCGAGCCTTTAAAGGAATTCAATTCCCTTTCCATACGAAAGGCGAGGGAGAACGCCGAGGGAGAGCGGAGAGAGACTCTCGAAAGTCTCGGCTACGTCAAACTCCGCCCCGCGTTTTTGTCGCTCGTCAAAGATATGGACGATTTCAAAAACGGAGCGACGGACAACCTTTTCGCCGCTTCGGCGTTTATCGAAGCGTTAAAGGACTTCGATAGAGAATACAAAGAGTCTGCGGACAGACTCGTCGGCAGGGCGAACAGAGAACTCACGATTCGCAAAAACCTTCCGACCGAAAACTATTTCGAGGACGGCAAGGTCTCGGCGAGCAAGATAGAATGCTTCTACTCCTGCCCTTACAAGTGTTTCGTCAAGTACTGTCTCGGCGTAAAAGACAAGTTGACGGGCGACGTCCGAGCCCTCGATTTCGGTAACGTTCTGCACGAAATAGCCGAAAAATTCGTCGAAAAAACGAAAGAGATAAAGGACGACGAACAGGCTGAAAAAATCGCCGAAGAAGTGATAAAAACCGCCCTTTCCTCGCCCGATATTCAGAAATTCTCACGCCGCGGCGACTACGCTTACGCCCTGAAACTCACCGAAAAAGAGGGCAAAAAACTCTGCAAAAACATCTACGAGGAGTTAAAGGCTTCGGCGTTTAAACCCGTCGGGCAGGAAGTGTGGTTTTCCGATTGGTCGGAATACAAATCTCTGCCCCTTAAAACGAAAAAGTGCGTTTACAAACTCTACGGCAAAGCCGACAGGGTGGACAAGTTCGGTAAATACGTCCGTATTATCGACTACAAGACGGGCAACGCCAAGGACAAGACGAAAGAGGAAAAGTTCTACACGGGGCAGAATCTGCAACTGTATTTATATATGAACGCGTTTGTCCGCGGCGGCGACGAGCCTGCGGGGGCGTACTACTACGCCGTCAAGGACGATTTCAGAAAGCCCGACGACGAAAAAGTCGTAATGTTCGGCAAGACGGTCTCGTCCGACGAGATTTTGGAGGCGACCGACCCGAACATTAAAACTACGGGCAAAAGCGACCTCGTGAACGTTAAAACGGACAGTCGGAACGGCAAACTCACGGGCAGCGTGTGCGGCTCGGACACTATGAAAGGATATATGAAGTATGCGAAAATTCTCGCCGAAAACGCCGTGGGCGAAATCGCGGACGGCGTGATTATCGCTTCGCCCTACAAGGACGCCTGCGACTACTGCGAGTACGGCGGAATCTGCGGTCGGGACGAGGAGACGGGCTTTAAAACCCGAAACGTCGGTTCGGTGAAGCCCGAAACGATAGTCGCGGCGGCGTTCGCCGAGGAAAACGGCTTTATAAACCGCTACGGAAACGGCAGTTCGGGCGACAATTCGGACGGAGCGAAAGGCTCGGACGGTTCGGGCGGAGTTAATAACGGCGGCGAGACCGCAAACGGAAACGAAGGGGGCGAAAACGATGGCTGAAAAATACACGGAGTCGCAGAAAAAAGCGGTCGAAACGATTGACGGGAACGTACTCGTCTCCGCTTCGGCGGGAAGCGGCAAGACCTTCGTAATGATCGAAAGGCTCATAAAAATCATACTCGAAGGAAGGGCGAAAGTCTCGGAAATTCTCGCGGTGACTTTCACCGAAGCGGCGGCAGCCGAAATGAAACAAAAACTCGTGAACGCTCTTCGCAAGCAACTATCCGTCGCCGAGGACAAGGCGAAAATAAGAGAGGCACTCGACGAAACGCAGACGGCAAGCATATCGACCATTCACAAATTCTGTTCCGACCTTTTAAGGGCGTACTTTTACGAAATCGGGCTTGACCCGACCTTTAAAATCGCCGACAAAACTGTCTCGGACGACCTAAGGGCAAGAGCCGCCGACAAGGTTTTCGAAGAGAACTACGAGGCGGGAGACGAGGACTTTTTGTACCTCGTGAGAGTCTTCCGCTCAGGCAGGAGCGACGGCGAACTCAAAAAGATTTTAGGGCGGCTCGACGAACTCGCCTGCTCGGAAAAAGACCCCGATTCGGTTGTGGAATTTTGGGGCGTAGAGCCGACCGAAGAAGAGTTCAGAACCGTTGAAAAAACGCTTATAGGCGGGTTTATCGAAAGAGCGAACGTTTTCCTTAGTCAGTCGGACTACCTCGAAAATTAGCTTTCTTCGTCGCCGATAAAGAAGGTCGGAGACTACCTCGGAGCCGTTCGGGCGGTACTTAATTCGGGTATAAACGCAAAGACGGCGAGGGAACTTTCACTCGTCTGTTCTACAAAACTTCCCACCGCCCCGAGCGTAAAAAAAGAACTCGAAGAGGAGAAAAAAGCCCTCGACGGATTCAAGGACAAACTCAAAAAACTGCTCGCCGATTTCGCCTCTCTGTCCGAAGACGAAGAAGAGTCGAAAAAGGACTTTTTATCAACGGGAAAGACGGTTAAGGCGATTTCAAAACTGCTTTTATCCTATCGCAAAAAATACGCCGAGTTGAAAGCCGAAGAAGCCTGCGTGGACTTTTCCGACCTCGAACACCTCGCGTATAAACTTCTTACTACCTCGCCCGACGTTTTACAGTCGATCAGAAACAAGTACAAATATGCGTTTTGCGACGAGTATCAGGACGTAAACGGCGTTCAGGAAGCGATTTTATCCTTAGTCGCTCCCGACAGACTATTCATGGTCGGCGACGTGAAGCAATGTATTTACGCTTTCCGAGGTTGCAATCCCGAGATTTTTGCGGGAAAATTTGCCGAATATTCCGAAAGCGGCGGCAACGCAATAGTTTTAGCCGAAAATTTCCGCTCGACGGAGGGCGTTTTGTCGGCGGTCAACAACGTGTTTTCCTCGGCGATGACGAAGAAAAACAGCGGGGTCGATTACGCCGCCGAGCCTATGAAGTTCGGCAACCTCTATCCAAAAAACACGGGCAAGACCGTGATGGACGGAATCGTCGGCGAAAAGGAGAAAAAAGAGGGTCCGTCGGGGGTGTACGACCTCGTGAAAGACGCGACCGAAACCGAAGAAAAGGACTCTTTTTACGAGGGTATTTTAGTCGGCAAGATTATAGAAGAAGAGTTGGGGTCGGAGATTTTCGACCTTAAACTCGGCAAATACAGACAAGCCGAACCGAGCGATATCGCCGTGCTTTTGAGAGATTCGAGAACTTTTTCGGGCGACGTCATTAAGACTTTGACGAGACTCAATATCCCCGTCACTTCGTCGGCGAAAAATTCGATCGTCGGCTATCCCGAGATAAAACTCCTCGTGGACGTACTGTCGCTCATAGATTTTTACGCGGACGACGCCCCGCTCGTGGCGGTACTCAAAAGTTCGATAGGCGGCTTGGACGAGGAAGAACTCGCCGAAATTCGGGAGTTCGGCAAAAAATTGAAGTCCGACGAGGTCGGGAACAGAAATTCGTCCGCTTCGTTCGAGGAGTGCGTCAGACATTATATCGAATGCGGCGACGACCCCATTATAAAAAAGAAACTTACGGACTTCGACGAGTATTTCAAAAAAATACGACTTCTCTCCGAATTCACGGGGGCGGGCGACCTTTTGAACAAGATTATAAAGGACAAGGGGCTTGACCTCGAAATCGCTTCCGAGGGTCTCGGCAGACTCAAACTCGACAGGGTCGAAAGGTTCGTTCAGGAGAGCGAATCGGGCGGCGAAAAATTGAGCGTTAAAGACTTTTTAAAGCGGATAATCGACCTCGGCGAGGACTTTTCGCTGATTTCGGCTGACGGCGGCAACTCGGTAAAAGTGATGAGTATGCACGCGTCTAAGGGGCTTGAATTCCCGATTGTAATCGTCGCGGGACTCGGCAGACAGTTTAACGCCATCGACGAAAGGGAGACTTTGTTGACTTCGAGAAAGTACGGGCTTGCCCCATACGCCTACGACGAAGAGAATATGCTCAAAAAGCCGACTATAAAGAGGTCGCTTTTAAAACTCGAAAAGAGAAAGGACACGGCGAGAGAGGAACTCAGGCTTTTATACGTTGCCATGACGAGGGCTCAAAGCAGACTGCATTTAGTGTCGTCGGCAGGGCTTCCCACGGTCAGAACGGGCGAAACCGCCCTCGCGGCGAGGAAATTCGCCGACTTTTTCTCGGAAAACGATATGGAAACGAGGTATATCGACCGCTCCGAACTCGAATACGAAGCGAAAAAGGAGCAAGTCGGGAGCGTACTTGTGGGCGAGTATTCCGAGTCGCTCAGAAAGATTATTTCGGACAACTTAAAGTACGTTTATCCGTATTCCGCCGACTGCTCGTTGCCGCTCAAACGCACGGTAACGGAGATAGCCGAGAACGCGTATTCCGAGGAAAATATAAAGGCTTCCGAGGAAGAGACGGGCTATGAAAGCGAGGACTTGTATTTTTCGGACGAGGACTACGTTTTCACCGATTACAGACTCAGAGGAATCGCCTATCACAGATTTTTGGAATTATGGAATTTCGACGAAAAAAGTGCCGATAACGAACTTATACGGCAACTTTCGTCGGGAGAACTGACCGAAGAGCAGGCGAAATTATTGGACAAAAACACGCTGAAAAAGATAGTATCGTTACACGTATTCGACGAAATGAAAGGGTATAAAACGTACAGAGAGCAAGCGTTCGAGGCGTTCTTTAACGCGGATGAAATAGGGTATGAAGGCACTAAAACGGAAGTATTGGTGCAAGGCGTTATCGACCTTTTGGCGATAAAGAACGGCGAAGCGATAATCATAGACTACAAGGCGTCGAAAAGGAATGCGGACGTGCTTTTGAAAAAGTACGGAACGCAGTTATCGTTATACAAAAAGGCGGTAGAAAAGTCGTTGAGAATAAAAGTAAAAAAGAGTATGTTACTAAACGTATTCACGGGCGAACTGATAGAAATACAATAGTCACACGATAATACAGACTATAAACAACTGTTAAATTACAAAAAGTAAGACGTTATTGCAAACTCTTTTTCTCGTTAATAACCTCTATCGACTCGGCGAATTAAAATTCGCCGAGCCACTTTCCCCAAATGGGAAAGCAAGTATGGTTAGATTTTTTTGCGTCATAAACTATTATCTTAAAAAGTTCTTTCTTTTATCTTTTTGATAAAATTTTACATATCGAAAAAAAGTCATAAACAGACTAAATAATCTTGCTTTCCCCTTTGGGGAAAGTGGCTTGACGGAATGAAATGAAAGTCAAGACGATAGAGGTCAAACGGGATATACGTTAAACAAATAAAAAACCTTA
>CALGVF010000178.1 GCA_937920115.1 uncultured Clostridia bacterium | reverse complement strand
GAAGATACTCCAAAGCGTCGTCCAACTTCGCCGTAACCAAAGAAACGTATTTGTCCGCGCAACCGTAATAAACGTACATAATTCCGTCTTTTACCACTACGCCCGTCGGGAATACGCAACCCTTGTACAAACCGCTTTTTTCGTAATCGGTCTCGGGTTCGAGTACAAATTTTTTCGTCTTCGCGAGAATTTTTCTCGGGTCGTCTTTATCGAGCAACATAAGTCCCACGCGGTAACAACCGTCGTTTTTGTTCACTCCGTGATAAATGAGCAACCACCCGTCTTTCGTCTCTATCGGCGGGCAACCCGCTCCGACTCTTCCGCTTTCCCATTCCTCTACGCCCGAATATAACTTCTCTCTCGCAGGCCACTCCATAATGTCGTCGCTCGACGATATCCACATGGAACGGTCTTCGTTTATCACGGGGCGGGAAATCATATAGAATTTTCCGTTTATCTTCCTCGGGAATATAACGACGTCTCTGTCGTCTTCTCTCGCGTCCGTTATTCTTCCGAGACGCTTATATCTGACGAAATCGGTCGTCGCCGCAAGATACGAAATCGTTTCATTCGTCCGTAAAAACCACGGCTCGCTGTCCGCGTGCGGACGCATCCACCCCTTCGCCTCTTCGACCCTTTGTTCGTAGGGAAGCCAATATCTGCCCGGAGCGTATGCGCGGGAAGCGTACGTCATATAGTATATCCCGTCGATATTTACTATACGCGGATCCTCTACGCAACCGCCGTCGGCGTCGTCTTCGTCGATATCGAATATCGGTTTGTCGCCGTGTCTTACGAAATTATAACCGTCGTCGCTCGTCGCAAGTCCCAATCTTATGTTATGCTTGATTTCGTCGCCGCCCGCGCGGTAGACCATTACGAATTTATTAGTCTTGTCGTCGAACACGACCGCGGGGTTCAATACGCACAGATTTTCCCATTGATTTTCGGATTTCGGTTTTAAAACGGGGTTTCCTTCATACCTTACAAACTTAAATTCCACAAAAAACTCCTTTAAGCGGAATAACACGCTTAATTTATTTACGTCGGAATTTTAACATATTTTTAAAGTCGTTATCTATATCAATTTGGCACATAATTTACGAATAAACTGACAATTTGTAACATAGAGGGGCTTTTTAGCGAAAAAACAACTCGGAAAAACATTCAACGGTTGACAAAGTCCGCTTTCGCGGCGTATAATCGTATTATGAAAAGACTCGAATTTGAAATCGACAACACGACAAGCAAACGCGTTGAGAAATTCATAGACAAAATATCTTTTTCCTATCATATCAACACGTTCGACTACCCGACCGTACACGGTCATTACGATTATTGGGAATTCACCCTTTTAACCGACGGAAAACTCGTCAACGTTCTGAACGGAACGAAAGTTCGGGTATCCGCGGGGCAGGTGTTCTTTTCCACGACTGACGACGTTCACTGTCTCAAAAAAACGGGCGACGAAAAACTGAGGTACGTCAATATCGTCGCGAGGGAAAAAGCGGTAAAAGAGATCGCCGCTATGTTCGACCCCGATTTTTTTGAAACTCTGAAAAAAACGGACAGAACGCACACTTTTCCACCCGACCTCGTGAAGCAGGTGAACGAAATCGTCCATCAGGTACTACTGCTACCCGACGACGCGAGCGCGAAATACAACGGGCTTTTATGCGGGGCGGTAATGCTCATAATGCAATTCCTTTACAGAAAAAACGCCGACTATATCGACCTCGGCAAGCAAACGGAATGGCTCAACAAGTTGAACAAAGCGATGAAAGACCCCGAATTTCTGTCTTACAACGTAGCGGACTTGTGCAATCTTCTGCACTATTCGAGAATGCAACTGACGAGGATATTCCGAGATAAATTCAACGCGACTCCGCATCGGTTTTTAATCGACCACAAACTGAGGTACGCTCAGAATCTTCTGATAACCACGGATATGAAAATCATCGACATAGCCGAGTTCGTCGGATTTACGAATCTTTCGAGTTTTAACACGTATTTTAAAAACGCCTACGGGACAACCCCGGGCAGATTCAGAAGCAAAAGTTGACAGCCGATTAGACGAAGAAAGTAACCCTATAAGTCGATTAAACCCACATTTGTGTTGCAATTAAATTGTAGCAATACCGAGTTTCACCTCTGTTTAACGTTTGATTTCAACCTAAAAACAATACTTTCGCGGCAATTTCAGCAATTAAAAAAGACGAGCGACTCGCTCGTCTTTTTTTATGGGTTTATTTCGTCAATTCGACTGATTTTTATTTTGTGAATTCTATTGCGTTTATATAAGTGTGTCCGACAGCGAGTTTTTCGTCAGCGGAAGTGCCGACATCGAAATAGCCGTTGTAGATTCTCATACCTTTGGTGAAATCATACGTCTCGTCGGTAAGATCTATTACCCAATAGTAAGAATCCGTTTCGTCATCTCTCGTAAGTTGACTTATAAAGCCCGCTTTATAACTCCAATCTTCAGTGCTATCAGCCGCTTTTTTCGGCAAAAACCATGCCTGACAATTTACAGAATTTCCCGCAGTCGTTATTCCGTCAAGGTTAAACGTGTTGGTGAAAGATATTTTAAGAGAAGTATAACCATTATCGATGTAATACTTCAAAATTTCCGCGGATATTCCATAATAGAAAGCGGTTGCCCCGTCGGCAGAGTAAACATGCCAGCCTTTGCCCTCAATATATTCAACCGAGCCGTTGTCCGACCCTTCAAGTCTGAATTCGGGCAATTCTTTATCAAAGAATT
>CALGVF010000177.1 GCA_937920115.1 uncultured Clostridia bacterium | reverse complement strand
TCAGAATAACGCCCGCCGCGATAATAATGAAACCCGCTATTTTCAGTTTGCTTTTTATATTTTCGTGTTTCTTCATATTTAATACCTCAAATATTATTTATTATCCATTTTGTATAGAGTATTTATCCATTTTATATTATTTATGGAAAAGCCGACGATTTTCGTCGGCTTTATTTTATTTTTCCGAATTGTATTTTTCCTTAACAACGTACACGGGACGATTTTTAACTTCGTTGTAAATTCTCGAAGTATAAATATCCGTCAGACCTTTCAGAACGGAATTTATAGCGAACAACATTCCCACGGTCGGGAAGAGCCACGGGAGAAGCCCCGATATTGTTCCGTTCGCCGCAAGTACTATAAACGTTATAAACGCGGCAAGCGAGCAAAAACCTAAAAACAAGCCCCATTTAAAGGAAAGAGTCAACGGGTAATCGCTGTTCGATATTATTCCGTCGCTTGCGAGTTTTATCATCTTTTTCAAGGTGTATTTTGTCTCGCCTACTTCCCTTGCGGGTCTGTCGAAGTCGATAAAGGTCTGTCTGAATCCGACCCACGCCGCCTGAGCCCTTAAAAGCCTGTCGTGTTCGGGAAGCGATACGATAGCGTCAACCGCTTTTCTCGAATACAATTTAAAATCGCCCACGTTTTCGGGTACTTTCGCGTAAGAAATTCTATGTAAGAACTTGTAGTACATTCTCGCCGTCAATTTTTTGAAAATCGATTCTTTTCGGCGAGATTTACGCCTGCCGTGAACTATGTCGTAGCCCTCTTTCCATTTTTCAATCATTTGAAGAGCGACCTCGGGCGGGTCTTGAAGATCGGCGTCCATCGCTATAACCGCTTCGCCGCGAGACTCTTTAAGTCCCGCTAAAAATGCCGCCTGCTGACCGAAGTTTCTGCTGAAACTGATACCTTTAACGCGTTTATCTTTCGAGCATATGTCTTTGATTATCTCTTCGGTTTTATCTTTCGAGCCGTCGTTTACAACTATTATTTCAAAGCTCTCGTTAAGTTTCTCGAATATGGGTATTACCCTTTCAAAGAAAAACGGGAGACATTCCTCTTCGTTGTAAGCGGGAACGACTATCGAATAAACTATTTTTTCCATATAACGCACTCCTCGCTTATCTGTATTTTTATTATACCACACAAGGCTTTATATGTCAATATTTATATCAAAATTCCCGTTAAATACAACACAAAATACACGCCGCCGACAACAACACTCCCTATTACGCCGAAAACGATAATCGGACCCGCGATAGCGAACATTTTAGCGGCGAGTCCGTAAATAAACCCTTCGGTTTTAAACTCCATTGCGGGAGAAACGACCGAGTTCGCAAAGCCTGTTATCGGAACGATAGACCCCCCTCCCGCGTATTTTCCAATCCGATCGTACACGCCGAGCCCCGTGAGCAACGCCCCAATAAAAATAAGGACTATCGAAGTTGTACCCGCAAGTTCGTCGCCGTAAAGCCCACAGAAAAATTCAAGCATAAAACGAATAAACTGTCCTATAACGCATATCGTACCGCCGACCCAAAAAGCGTGCAAAAGACTTCTCTTTTCGTTGGTTTTCGGGGCGATCGTCGAAACGTAATTCAGATATTTTTTGTTATAAAATTTACTCTTCATCTCTTAACCCTCTCTTTCGGCGTTCTTTTCACGCACTCTTCTCTATCGCGTATATTTTTCCAAAATTGATAATCTCTCATATTCTTTTTATGGGCAGAGATTATTTTTTTATACGAAAAAACCGCATTTTAATGCGGTTCTGTCTTTGAATTATTGTTTTCTTTTTTACGCTTCCGACGGGCATACTTATATCAAGTCCGTCGAAATTACGCTAAAATACTGTCGGAGCGTTTTTCGGAAAACCCCGACGACTTATTCGTTAATCGGCATAAATGCCGAAGCGGCAACAATACAGGGCGATAATATACCTCGAAACAACGTTATCCGTTAGATATAATTATCTGCTCGCCTGCGTTTCATACATAAAAATATTGTATGAATTTTTCTTCATTTTTTTCCCGAAAAGTTCTTTCGCCTTATTCATAGCCTCGGCGATACAGTCGGCGAACACATTTACCCTTACAACCCTTTCTTTCTTCTCGGCGTCTAATTTCTGCAAACAATAAATACGATATTCCATATATGTACCCTCTTGTTTTATTACGACAAGATTATACCACCGTTATACGATATTGTCAACCGCGTTATTAAGCCTTTTTATCCGTTTTGTGAAATCTGCGAGATTTTTATAGAGAATTTTGTCTATATCGTCGTTTTTATAGCCGAGATTTACGCTCAGATACTCTTTCACTTTATCGTACCCCTCATAATTCTTCAAGCCTTCGGGCAGAAAGTCCGTACCGTAAAAATCGGAACCTATCGCAAGGTTATCCGTTCCGAATTTCTGACAAAAATAATCGACTTGTCTTATAAGGTCGGATATTTTACATCTTTTATCGCCCGTCATAAAATATCCGACGAAAGTAACGCCGATAATACCGCCCCTTTCCACGATTTCTTTTATCTGATAATCGTCGATATTCCTCTTATGCTCGTATACGCCCGAAAAGCATGTATGCGAATTTACGACGATTTTCGCGTTGTCGATAATATCTTTAAAACCGCCTTTCGATATATGGGCGGTATCTACGGCAATATTTCTTTCGTTAAGAAGCTTAATAAGCCTTTTCCCCTCGGGTTTCAACCCCTCTGAACACTTGCAGCCGAAGCCGAATCTGTTTTCGCCGTTCCATGTAATTCCGACGTAAATCGGGTTAAAAGCGGTGAGTTTTTCGATATCGAAATCGTCGTAGCCGACGTCTTCAAAGGCAATAAGCCTGCCCCTTTCGGCAATTTTTACCGCTTCCGCAAAAGTCCTTTCGCCTCTGAATACAGCCGTTATTATATTATTGTCATAGTAAAATTGCGGCAAATCGCCCGTCGTTTCGGTCAATATATCGGTATGAAAATCGGAAATCATAAAATACCCCCTGCCATTATATTTCGGCAAGGGGAAAAAGTTTAATTTTACAAGTTTAATATTTTTCGGGTTCGTCGTATTCTTCGCCGTTGGTATCGACCGTAACACTTTCGATAATCTGATCTCTGAGCGGTTTGTCGTTATAGTCCACGTTGACCGACGCTATTTTATCTATTACGTCCATACCGTCGATTACCTGTCCGAAAGCGGCGTACTGCCCGTCGAGGTGCGGAGCATCGGCGTGCATGATAAAGAATTGAGACCCCGCGCTGTTCGGCATCATAGAACGAGCCATGGATAT
>CALGVF010000176.1 GCA_937920115.1 uncultured Clostridia bacterium | reverse complement strand
ATTTTTTCCCTTGACAGCAAGTGCTTTTCTGATACGATCCAACTACAAAAAAGAGAAAGAAAAAGTGTAAGTCATATAGTTATCCAAGAAAACAAACGGCAAATCTTCTCGTTTCGATAATGGTTACATCGATATCACAATCGGGTTACGTTCGTGTTTGTTTCAGGTTGCCGTCGAGTTGCTTTTATCTCGCGTTCCCGTTACAAAGAAGTCCTTTTTGCTCACGCCGATGTTCTGGTTTTTCAAAGAAACACGGTGTATAGTGGTGGCAGAAAACAAAAGGAGGTAACGTCGGATGAAAGAAATCGTATTGAACGATAACCCAACGAAAAAACGTATCTATATCGAAAACACAGAACCGGATTTCTCAAAAATACCAAAAAAAGATATAGATTTATTTGTTTCGCTGTTAGGCAATAAAATGTACGAACATTTCAAAAATCGTCGAAAGCATAAATCGAGAGATTCCCCACGAAATGCGTAAAACAAATGACCTGTGCATAAATTTGTACACCCTAAAAAATTTCACGAAAACGGGCTTACTACCCCTTGACAATCTGAACTGAAACGAGTATAATAAAGGCACTTAAATGAAATATATGTTTCAGATAGGTTGTGAGGTTCTTTTATGCGCAGTAAGAACGAAGAAGTCTTAAACAGAATAATCGAGATAATTAACAACAGTTATTTTCAAGAAAGCGAAACGCCTTCGATGAAGGAAATTGCCGACGAATTGAATATAAGCGTGCCTACCGTATGCAGATATATCACCGAACTTATAGAACGTGGCGAGATTGAAAAAAGCAGTAGATTTCGCGGAGTTCAAACGGCAAAGATAGCAAGGCTGAAAGCGGAAGCGAAATGCCCCGTTGTAGGCGAGATTGCTTGCGGCGTACCTTTATTGGCAGAAGAAAATATCGAATCGTATATTACTCTTTCGCGGGAATATTTAGGTTCGGGTAAATTTTTTATTCTGCGAGCGAAAGGCAACAGTATGATAAACGCAGGCATATCCGACGGCGATTTAGTGGTGGTAAGGCAACAGGAAACAGCCGAAGAAGGTCAAATCGTAGTTGCCCTTATAGACAACGAAGCAACTTTGAAACGCTATTATCTCGATAATCGGCATAAACGTATTCGATTGCACCCTGAAAACGATAAAATGGAAGATATGTTTTATGAAACGATTTCCATTCAAGGCGTTGCGGTCAAGGTTATAAAAGACTTACAATAATTTTGGTAATAATCCGAGCGGAATGCCCCGTCCGCAACGATTTTTTACAGGTACAAAAGATGATTTACCGCGATAACGGATTTCCCGACCGTATCAAGCAGTAAATCAAATACAAATCTTTATGTGCTATGGGAAAAAAGGAGTATATGTATGCAAAATACGACTTTCAAACGCGGCTCTGCCGGACTAAGAAAGGAATGTCCGGACTGTCACAGGTATTTTACGGCACAACTTAATGCAGACGGCGATTACGTCGGCAAGTGTCCGTTTTGCGGCTCGTGGTATTTCGAGCAATTCAGAAAGAACGAGCATTTTATAAAAACGGTACGCAAAAATACGAATTTTTAACAACTAAATTAAAAAACGAAAACGTCTATCCCGACAAAGCGAGGTCGAACTGAAACAGCGTTCAAGATAAAGCCTTGTTCCCCGTCGGAATAGGTAAGATTCGATAGGAGAAAATGTCCCCGAACCGAATGTAAACCTTTGAAAAAGTTTACAAACCGCGCGGGGGCATTTTTTATGCTCCGGAGCGGAAAATCTAAATTTTCAGGAGCATTTTATATATGAAAAGTTTTGAAGCAATCCGAGAAGATTTGCGAAACATAAGGTATTACTACTCGCGTAAAGAACAGATGAGCGCGACGGCAAAAATAGTCGGCGAAAGCAACGTTTTGAAAACGGTAAACGAATATAACGAAATAGTCTGCCAAGCGCCGCCCAAACTTTACGAATTATATTTTTGTATGTATGTAGAAAACAAAACACAGGAATCGGCAGCCGAAGAATTCGGTTATGCCCGCGAACACGTTACAAGGCTAAACAAACAGTTGTTACGTTTTATCCAAAATCATTTAGCAGCATAAAGGAGATGAAAAACCATGAAAAATTTAATACCGTATTTTGTTATCGGCGCAGATAACGTTTACAGAACGAAACATTATATCGTAAAGCAAAGTATAAAAAAGATCGAGCATTTAACGGAAGATAATATGCTCGTCAGCCATGACACGTTTTATTTAAGAACGCCGCATAGGGATATGCTTTACAATATGTACTACGCAGACAAGAAAAATAAAAACGGCAAAAGATTTCCGTGTACGACTTACACGCGAAGATACGTCAACTAACGAAAAGCAAGGCTTAACCGCCTTGCTTTTTTTATGCTGAAATTGCCATGTTTCGCTGTGGTTACATTTCTGTTCCAAGCCACCGTTTTCCCAGTTACAATCGCGTTTTTGGGTAGTTACAAAGATGTCCTTTTTGCTCACGCGGGTGTTCTGGCTTTTTGAGTTTTCGGGGTTTATACTGTATGCGTAATCGAAAGCGAGAACAGATTTCCGACTGTTGCTTGCGGACTTTTGCAAAGATAAAGGCGGCCGCCTTCCGACAATAAGTCGCACGAAGCAGAACGTTTCAAAAACTCGTAAAGATTATAAAATTTACAATTTAATATTTTTTCATTCGCTGTGCTAACGGCAACACGGGCAAATTAAAAAAATCTAAATTATAAGGAGTTTACAAATGGCAAAAGAAAGCAAAGCCGCTGCTAACAAAGGCGGCGAAAAAAGAGAACGCAGATGGAGCGTGCCTACAAAACGCGCTAAAGGTTACGCGGAAGAACGCAAGGCAAAAGTCCATCAGCACGGAGAAAAAGAAGGTAAAGAACTTACCGACTACGAGGCAGGTCTTCGCTCCGGTTATTTGCAATGTCAGAGCGACCATAGCGGACTGTACAAGTACAAAAAAGCGCTCGACGAAGGCAAGTCCAAAGCCGAAGCAAAAAGAATTTCCAGAGAAATTAAATTACAGGAGAATTTTAATATGGCAGAAAACAAAATTAAAAACCCTATCAAGGTTGAAAGAGAAACTTTTGAAATGGACGGCAAACAGTATTTTTCTTACTTTATCAGAGGAACGGTTCGCGGCAAAGACGTAAAAGTTGCAATCGTACCCCCTGATAAGGGCGGTTACGTTGTGTTGGACATCGTATTTGACGGAGCAATGGAAGCCGAACTCGTCGTTATTCCTTACGAAATGAAGGATGATAACGGCAAAACGATTAAAGGCAACACCTATGCGGTTCGTTCTTACGACGATGACGGTACAGTTTACGAATGTAAAGTAAAACCCTTCCGTTATTCCGACAAAAACATTCTCGATATGCTTTTGAGGTAATTATTAAAATAAAAAAAGAGAGGTAAAACGAAATGAAAAATAATAAACTTTTCAAAATTCTTATGAGCGGAACGCTCTGTATCGCAGCCGTAGTCGGAAGCGTTTTCGGACTTGTGGCTTGCGGAAATAAAAACGACGATTCTTCGCAAAAGTCGGCGTATAAGCCGATTATCGACGATATTATCGGTGAAGCAGATAATGAAAACGGCGTCGGCGATGTGGATTATGACATAGGCAATACGCCGAACATTAAACTTATGGCGGTAAAAAAGGCTGCCGCTAATGGAAGCATTGAAGAAAGCGAACTTGAAGTAACGGCAACGATTACTCCCGAAAACGCCACGAACAAGGCAGTCGATTGGAGCGTTGCGTTTCAGAATGCAAGTTCCGCGTGGGCAAGCGGTAAAAACGTAAGCGATTACGTTACCGTAACTCCCGATTCCGACGGTTCGCTAAAAGCAACGGTTAAAAACATTAAAGCATTCGGCGAAAAGATTGTCGTCACTGTAACGTCGAGGGCAAATGCGGCTGTAAAAGCAACTATCGTCTGCGATTACAACAGAAAGGTTACGGCTATTTCTTCCGCAAATCTTGCAAAAGGCGGCGCGTCAGTTGCGTTTAACAATATCGTAATAGGCGGGCTCGGCAATACGAGCGACAGCGCGGCATATACCATAGGTCATACTTCCGCATTTTCGGATTATACGGTAGCGGGAACGGAAAAGATTACTAGCAAAATCAAGTTCAACGACGCTTTCGTTGACGGCGTAAAGACCTTGCTTGCAACCGAATACAAAACCGTGTGGGAAGATTGTATGAGAACGGCTTCCGCAGTAGATAAAACCGCATACGATTTCTCTACCATGGCAGGTTTAATGCTTACTAAAGACAACTCGACCGCAATAAAAAATAAGTTGACCGAAGACGTTCTGAACGCTTGCATGGTAGCGGTGGATTCGTGGATAAAGGCTAATCCTACCACGGCTTTTGCAACCGTCACGGTAAAATCGGATATGCTTAACGCTTCTAACGTAAGTTATCAGGATATATCCAAAGATTTCTCGCTTATGTTTGCGGCGAGCGGACATTATATCCCCGTAACCGGCGTAACCGTAACTCCGGGAACCATTGTCTGGTAATAGATTATGAGAAAATCTATGGCAGGGCGAAGTGTTCTTCGCAACATAATTACGGTGGTAATGTCGCTGTCCGTAGTCGTTCTGGCAAGCGGTGCGTTTGCCTTCCTTGCCAAGAAAGTATGGTCTCCTGCGGATAACGAAATCCCGGTTAAAGAAATAATCGTCGATACGTTGACGATAGATTTTTAGCCAAAAAGAAAGGGGCTGTTTTAAGCCCCTTTCAACTAAAAAAATAAATTTTGGAGGTATTAAATGCAAAACTTAAAACACGGCGAATATGCCGTTAATCGGCATATAGCCACACTTATCACGTTTATTCTGCTTATAACGAGTATCCTTACGATATTTGCCTCTTGCGGAAAAACGGAAGAAAAGTCAACGATTCAAAACAATGATTTGGCGTTTGAAGATAACAACCTGAACGCAAATATGATATTCTCACCTGTTAAATTGAATGCGGCAGATTCTCTGGCTTTGGCTTCTTATACCGTCAAAGCGACAATTCAACCCGCAACGGCAAGTAATCAACAGGTAGATTGGAAAGTCGAATGGGATGCAAATGCAGCGTTAAAAAGTCAAAAGATAAGCGATTATCTTTCCGTAACGCCTGATAGCGACGGTTCGCTCTCGGCA
>CALGVF010000175.1 GCA_937920115.1 uncultured Clostridia bacterium | reverse complement strand
TTTTTGGTAAAGGCGAGTGCAGATGTACTGAACGTACTTCAAACGAGAATTTGCCGAAAAGCACGGAAATAGCGACGTTTTGGCAAGATTCGTATTATTCTTGTCTGGTATAGCCTTTTTTGTTTTTTATTTATTCTTATGAACGGGGAGTTCTATGACCTTGCCGTTAAGAGGGTAAAGCGGACTGTTTTTATCGAAATACAATTCCGTTCTGTATGCCGTGAGCGACTGCTTATTTTTCTTAAAACGCTCGTTAATCGACCTATCGCCGTACTTTTCGTCTCCGATGAGCGGTAATCCGACGTGCGACAGATGGGCTCGTATCTGATGCGTTTTGCCCGTGACGAGTTCTACTTTAAGTCCCGAAATTCCGTCTCTCGACCACAAAGTTTCGTATCCCGTTATTATTTTTTCGGAACCCGAAACCTTTTCGTCGTATATCTTTACTTCCGATTTTTCGGCGTTTTTCACAAGGTATGCGGTAAGCAGGTCGGAGCGTTTTTTCGGCACTCCGTAAACTACCGCGTAATAGTATTTTTTGAACGTTCTGCGTTTAAACCCGTCGGTAAGGGCGGCGTACGCCTCGTCCGTCAGGGCGAAAAGAATAATTCCGTCTGTATTCCTGTCGAGACGGTGAACGTATTTCGCCTGCGGGTAGGTCTTTAACACGAGCGAGTAGAAATCGTCCGAAGTTATCCCTTTCGGCTTTTCAAAAGCGATAACCCCGCTTTCGTTAAAAATCACCTTGTCGGCTCGGTTGTCTTTGGCGTTCAGATAAACGGTAATTAAATCGCCTTTTTTTACGGGACAGTCCTTGCTTACCCTCGCTCCGTTCACCTTGACGTCCTTTTTGCGTATGGTTTTCATCGCGAGCGAGTATGTCACCGCCCCGTTGTAGTAGTTCAGTATTTTTTCGGAAAGTTTACCGTCTTTTTGGGTAACAAATTCATTCATAAAATCAAAGTAAAAATAAAATATAAGGCGTAAGATACGAGCAGGGCGAGAACGGTCTGCCATGCCCACGAGATAATCGCGTTTTTGGCGTTCGTCTCTTTTGCGACTGCGAAAAACGCCGTAATGCACGGCGGACACAAATAGCAAAAAGCCGTCAGCGATATTCCTTGCGGCAGTGTGAGCGTTAGCCCGTCGGGGAATAACAGCGACAATAGAGAGACCACGCTCTCTTTTGCGAACAATCCCGAGATAAGCGAAACCGAATATTTCCAATCAAGCCCCATGGGTTTAAACAGGAAAGCCGCCCCTTTGCCGAGATACGCGAGTATCGATTTTTCACATTCCGTAACTTCGAGCAGTTGCAGATTCGGCGACACCGAAAGGGCGAGCCACGCCGCGAGCGTTACCGAAAACACCACCGTCGATAGTTTTATTATAAACTCTTTGAGCGTTTT
Source organism: uncultured Clostridia bacterium (assembly GCA_937920115.1). GTDB lineage: Bacteria > Bacillota > Clostridia > Christensenellales > Borkfalkiaceae > UBA10281. The sequence continues at coordinate 286 of CALGVF010000175.1, read as the reverse complement.
TAGCAAGGATTTTAACAGCGAGGAAAGTTTCGGTATTCTGAGGTCGGCAAGTTCCGTAATGAGCGACTGCGGTTCGCCTTTTACGAAGAATTTTTTAAGTACCGCCGAGTGGACGGCGGGCAGTATCAGCGATAGGAAATAGACTACGGCAACTACCGCGAAAGAGTATTTTTTGAATACGAATTTCGCTATGTAAAAGTATACGGGCGTTCGAGCCGAACAACTTATAAAGGGCAGGGAAAGTATGGCACGCCTTTTTACGGGCGGATCGTCTATGCCTTTCGAG
>CALGVF010000174.1 GCA_937920115.1 uncultured Clostridia bacterium | reverse complement strand
GTTGGTGACCCCTACGGGATTCGAACCCATGATACCGCCGTGAAAGGGCGATGTCTTAACCGCTTGACCAAGGGGCCTTATTCAGTTTTTTATATTCAATTTCCTTCTTCGGTTGCCCGTCGGAATTGTTTGTAATGGTAGCGGCGGTCAGATTCGAACCAACGACCTGCCGGGTATGAACCGGCCGCTATAACCAACTAAGCTACGCCGCCATATCTTCGCCGATAAGCAAGCAACTTCTGCCTGCTTACCGTCGTACTGGTTGCGGAGGTGGGATTTGAACCTCACGACCTCCGGGTTATGAGCCCGACGAGCTACCAAGCTGCTCTACTCCGCGCCGTCAAATTGCTTGTATATATTACTATATTTGTCTTTAATTGTCAACAGTTTTTATCGCCTTTTTTCAAAAAAAATTATTTTTTTATTTTTAGTCCTTTCTCTTGTTAATTTTGCCGTAAATTGCTATAATAATTACATTATATAATATGGAGGCGTGTAGTGATAAATAAATCTCTTTTTAAACGCGGAGACTCCGTTGCCGTCGCTTTATCGGGCGGTAAAGATTCTATGTGCCTTCTTCATTTACTTCTGAAATCAAAGGATGAACTCGGAATTACCGTCAAGGCGATAAACGTCGAACACGGCATCAGGGGAGAGAAGTCCGTATCCGACAGCGATTTCGTTGCGAAAGAGTGCGAAATTCTCAGCGTTCCGCTTTATTTTAAAAGGGGGGACAGTCTCGGTTTTTCGTCCGAGAACGCTCTTTCCGTAGAGGAAGCGGCGAGAATTTTACGTTATAAAGTTTTTCAGTCTGCCGCAGACGAGGGCTTTTGCAATAAAATTGCGACCGCCCATCACGCTTCCGACAGGGTGGAAACGACCCTTTTCAATATTTTCAGAGGGGCTTCCTCTCTCGGGGCGGCGGGGATTCCCGAGTCTTCCCGAAACGGTCTTATCGTCCGTCCCCTTTTATCGTTGACGAGAGGCGAAATAGACGAATACGTTAAGGAAAATTCGATTCCGTTCGTCACCGACGAGACTAATTCGGACAACGCATATTCGAGAAATTATATAAGGAATAAGATTATTCCCGACGTAAAGGAGAAATTTCCGACTTTTGAAAACGCCGTATTACGCTTCGCGGACTCTTTGAAGGACGATAACGACTATCTTCTCGAAGAGGCGAAGAAAGCGGTAAAGGAAAATAACGGGGAGTATTCCTTTTCCTGCGATTTGCCGAAGTCCGTCTTTTCAAGGGCGGCTATAACTTGTATGAAGTCGCTCGGCATTTTAAAAGATTACGAAAAAGTCCACGTCGACGCCGTTCTTTCTCTCAAAAACGAGGAAAACGGGAAATCGGTCGATTTGCCGAAAGGGGTTGTCGCCGTAAAGGACTACGGCAGAATAACGTTATATAAAAAGAAGTCGAAAGAGGAGTTCTGCAAGCCGTTCAAACTCGGAACTTACGAGTTTTCGGGGACCGCGTATACGTTTGAAAAAATTGTTTATTCGGGTCAAAAAAGGTCGGATAATCGACTTATAGCCGACTTTTCCAAGATTCCAGACGGGGCGGTGATAAGGAACAGGCGGCAGGGCGACACGTTTGAAAAGTACGGCGGCGGTACGAAAAAATTAAAGGATTATTTAATTGAAAAGAAGATACCGCAAAGGGAAAGAGACGGGCTTTTGCTTTTGTGCAAGGACGAAAAAGTAATAATTATTTGCGGAATCGAAATTTCCGACGCCGTAAAGGTAGACAAAGACACGGAATTTGTGTTACAATGTACAAGCATAACGGACAAACCGTAAGTTACGCTTGAAATACTACTTACAGAGGAGCAATATGGAACAGGTTTTAGAAAAAGTACTTATCAGCGAAGAACAGTTAAAAACGAGAATTTCCGAACTCGCGAAAGAAATCGAGAGAGATTATGCGGACAAAAGCCCCGTAATGGTTGCGGTACTTAAAGGCAGCGTAATGTTTTTTACCGATTTGGTAAGACAAATCAATTTACCCGTAACGCTTGATTTTATGGCGATATCGAGTTACGGAGCGGGAGTCGCTTCGTCGGGCGAGGTCAAGATAATCAAGGACATCGACGGCAAGATAGGCGGCAAAGACGTTATAATCGTAGAGGATATAGTTGACAGCGGATATTCGATGAACTGCCTTTTAAAACTTTTTGCAACCCGTTCGCCGAGGTCGGTAAGAGTATGTGCTCTTTTGGATAAGCCGTCGAGAAGAGAGATTCCCGTTCAGATAGATTATACGGGTTTTCAGGTTGAGAACGAATTTGTCGTAGGCTATGGTCTCGATTATGCGGGACTTTACAGAAATATTCCGTATATAGGCGTACTCAAAAAAGAAATATATCAAGACAAATAATATATCAGAATATAATATATCAGAATAAATAAGTTTACAACGGAATAATAAGTTCATAATATAATAACGCAGACCCGCCCGTCCGAAAATTTTTCGGACGGGCGGACGTTGTTTTGTTTTTAAGGATAGGGTATTCCGAAAAACGGTTGTTTTAGGCGTATGCCATTAAGGCAATTTGCAAACTTAAAAGCCGAGGTTCAATCTGTTTCAGATTGAACCTCGGCTTCTATTATAAAATTGTATTTTGTACAAAATTTGTAAACGATTGCGAAAATCTCAGATTATCTGCATTCGTCCGCTTTTCCCGCGCAGCCGAGAACGTCTACGAGTTTGTGTTCGACAATCTTCTGAACGTTCGCTCTCGCGTCGCCGAGGTACTGTCTCGGGTCGAAGTGGTCGGGATGCTCGAACATGTGCTGACGAATAGCCGCAGTGCATGCCATTCTGAGGTCGGAGTCGATATTTATCTTGCAAACTGCCATGGTCGCAGCCTTTCTGAGCATTTCTTCGGGAATACCGATAGCGTCGGGCATTTTGCCGCCGAATTCGTTGATAGTCTTAACGAACTCCTGAGGAACGGACGAAGCGCCGTGAAGAACTATGGGGAAACCGGGGAGTCTCTTACCGACTTCTTCCAAAATATCGAAACGAAGTTGCGGTTTCTGACCGGGTTTAAACTTGTATGCGCCGTGCGAAGTGCCGATAGCGATAGCGAGCGAGTCGATACCCGTTTTAGTCGCGAACTCATATACTTCGTCGGGGTCGGTGAACATAGCGTCGTCGGAATGAACCTTAACGTCGTCCTCGATACCTGCGAGTTTTCCGAGTTCGGCTTCGACGGTAACGTTTCTGTCGTGAGCGTAAGCGACGACTTCTTTCGTCATTTCGATATTTTTCGCAAACTCATATTTGGAAGCGTCGATCATAACAGAAGTGAAGCCGTTGTCGATACAACTTTTGCAAAGGTCGAAACAATCGCCGTGGTCGAGGTGCAGAACGATGGGAAGTCCGGAATCTTCTTCCGCCGCGAGAACGAGGTGTTTAAGGTACTTAGGATTAGCGTACTTTCTCGCGCCCGAGGAAACTTGAAGAATAAGGGGAGCGTTTTGGGCTTTGCCTGCGTTGACGATACCCTGAATGGTCTCCATATTGTTTACGTTGAATGCGCCGATTGCGTAGCCGCCCTTATAAGCGGCTTCAAACATTTTTTTAGAATTTACAAGTGGCATAGTAGTCCTCCGTAGTTTTTATTCGATAGTATTATACACTTTTTTTTCTCAAACGGCAAACAAAAAGAGGTTATTTCAGATTTTTTGTACGTAGTATGTATTTTTTTGTTAAATCTTATTTTGTTTTAACGTTTTTTAGTAAGTCCGTGTATACACTATGAAGTTTTCGTTCCGTTTCAAGATTATCGTTGCAAAAAATAGCGCCAAAGATTACCTTTTGCCCTAAAAATAGAGGATCGCATAATTGAATAGACCTTGAAGTTTTAACATTTCTAGTGTGTTCAAATAATCGAAAACCTAAATTTGAGTCTTTGCCCCAATATAGAGGGTAAACATTTGTTGCTATGGGTTTCCATTCGTCAACATTTTTAATTCTAAGATTGTTTCGGCTTTCTTTTGCTTTATTAAAAAACAACTCCACGCTCTCTTTAGAGTTCAGATATATCGCAACGCCATATACGCCCCCTCTGTCCTTTGGCAGAGAACAAGTGTTTTCACCGGGGTTCAATATTGAATCTCCGATATATTCGCGATAATTTTCGCCTGCTACTTCTAATAATGCGTTGATTATTGGATTCTTCATATTTCTAAAATTTTTTATAATTCTATTGTGCCATCGGAGCAAATAATTTTTTTTATGCTTGAACCTAGGGACTGTGACGCTTTAACTATTTTTTTCCATTGGTCCATCGTTCCAAGATAATTTACACTTGTTAAATTGTTGCAATTGTAAAATGCATAATCGCCGATAGAAGTCACACCGTTACCGATTGTTACGCTTGTTAAATTGTTGCAACCACAGAACGCATTTCTACCGATAGAAGTTACGCTGTCGGATATTGTTGCGCTTGTTAAACCGCTGCAATTAAAGAATGCATAAGCGGATATTTTAGTTGCGGCAGTTAAGTTAACTTCAGTTGCCAAGTCGTTGTTTATATATAGTTTCTTAGCGTAACATAACGGATTAGCGATATTATTATAAAAATAAATTTCTGCCCACTGGTCTATTGTACCAAGATAATTTACGCTTGTTAAATTGCTGCAATCATAGAACGCATTACTACCGATAGAAGTTACGCTACCACCGATTGTTACGCTTGTTAAATTGCTGCAATTATAGAACGTTTCTTTGCCTATAGAGGTAACACTGTTTCCAATGGCTATGCTCGTTAAACTACTACAATAAAAGAACGCTCCACTGCCTATAGAGGTAACACTGTTTCCGATAGTTACGCTCGTTAAGCTTGTGCAGCCTTCAAATGCCACCTCGTCAATGCTCGTCACACTATCCGGGATATT
>CALGVF010000173.1 GCA_937920115.1 uncultured Clostridia bacterium | reverse complement strand
TTCGCGTCGGAGTAAGAACCGCCTATGCCCGTGTGCTGAGAAGCCGAAACGTTCATGATGGTATAGTCGTTGGCGGTATCGGTAAACGTTTCCTGCGGGTATTTCCACGAAATCCACGGGAACCGTTCGGAATCGTAGTTGCGGTTGGGCCATTGCGCGGCTTTGAAGTAAAACCTGTTCTTTATAGCCTCGTCGTTACCTGCGTAAGAAGAGATTATCCACGGTTTGTCGCCGTTGCCAGTGAACCATACCGAGTCGTACTTTTTCCTCGCGTAGAACGCGTTGTAAATTTCCGTCGTTCTTCCCGTCGAGTCGGAGTTGGTCATAAACATCGCTTTCGGAACGTTGTAACCGAGTTTCTGATATTCGAGCAGGACGTTTAAAACACTGAGAGCCGCGGGGGCGTAATAGTCGTTGTTCGTCGTGTCGAAACAGATAAAGTCGAGACCCGCGTTTATGAAGAGTTCTACGTGTTTGCGAACCACCCATTCGTCTTCGATTTGGTAGTAGCCGTACATAGGCTCGCCCCAATAGGTGAAATTCGGAGCGTACTTTATCTCTTCGCCCGTGAGCGTCTTTTCGACCTCGCCTCTCTCCTCGTATTCCTCGACGGTCGCCGTAGCCGCCGCCTGACTTGCCCAAAGGAAGTAGAACACGCCCACTACGTTGTCGTTAAAATCGCTTACCTGCTCGAACGAACGACCGTAATCGTCCGTTCCCGCAGTTCTCAAAAAGCCGTTTTTAAGGTCGGAGGAAGCCTCGTAAGTTCCCTTTATCGAAAGTTCGTTTCTTTCGCTTTCGCTCGTTATTTCGCTGCCGCCGTCGCCGCTGTTTCCGCCGCTGCCCGAAGGAGTCGTTCCGCACGCCGAAGCGGCGAGAATTATCGACAGTCCGAGAGCGAGGGCGGGAATTCTTTTTTTCATTCTATAAACTCCTTGACGTTAAGGTTAAGCCGCCGTATTGTACGGAGAGTTTTTAAGTCCGTTGGTCTTAGAGGAAACCTGAGCGGGGTCGTTGTAGATGAAGTTGTTTTTGGTCGCGTAACTCGCAAAGCCCGATTTAATCTTGTTGAAAAGTTCGGTTCCGTTCCATGTTCTCGTCGAAGAGCGGAAGTAAGTCGAAAGAATCTTCGCTACTCCGTCGTAAACGTATTCGCTCGAACCCGTTACGGTAGCGTCGGTCATACCCGAGCATTTACCGAAAATGAGGTAAGGAGAAGTCGAGCAGTCGCCCGTCGCCTTTACGTAAGCGTAATCGATCGCTTCGGGAATGTCTATATCCTTGACGAGTTGCACGAGAGTGATGGGAGCGTCGTTTTCCTTTTTATAGGTAGCGTATATACCCTGTTGTCCCTGCGGGGAAAGAAGGTACATAAGGAAGTCTACCGCGTATTCGTTGGTCTTGGTGTTGCCCGTGTTCAAAATACCCATATTTTCCTGCGGACCGCCGAAAGATCTTACGTTGTTCGCAACGCCTTCGAGATTCGATTCCATAGCGGGCATCAGGAACCAACCGAGTTCGCTCGAAATCTGCGAACCCGAGGGGTAAACGGTAGGTTTGCCCTGTACTTCGGTCTTGAACGCGTCTCTGTAAGTTCTTACGTAGTCGAGAGCCTCGACGTAGAAGAGTTTAAGATCCGCGTAGCCGCCGCGGTTATGCGAATAGGTCAACGTAGTTTCGTTGAAACGGCTGAACACGTCGTTATAGGAAGCGTTCGCGTCCGAATAACTCATAAGGTCGTAGAGGTTTTCCATAACTTCGGCGTAACGCTCGGAGTTCGGATTGTAACCCGTCTGATTGAAGTAATAATCAACTACTTTGTTGAGGTTGAAAGAATATCTGTCAACCGCGTCTATACTCTGATCGTTTGAATCGTAAGCCCAATCTTCGTCGATGGAAAGGTAACTGTAATCGTCCGAAGTCGAATGTACCTTTTCGATAAAATCTCTGAAATATTGGTCGAGATACATATTGACGAGGTGAGAAAGCATATTGAACGAACCTTCTCCGCAGGACTGTTCGCTTCTCGAAAGTCCGAGGGGGTTATTGAAGTTTTTGCCCGAGTTCTTAGCGGTTTGAAGGGCGTTCATAAGCCAAGTCCAAGTGATTTTGGAATTGTCGATAGTTCCGTCCGCTCCTACTACTTCGCTTTGTCCCAAAACGTCGAGAACGGCTTGTTTGTTGTAGAATACGGAGAGATAGTTGGACGAATAACTTACGCCCGGAATGGTCTCGCTCGAACCCGAAACTTTCGTTCTGTAAGCGTCCGCTTCGAGAGCGTCTCTCCAAGCCTTGTTGCCGCTTATATACGGGTTAGCCTCTTCGAGATAGGGAGTGAGATCGACTATCTTGTTCGAGCCGTAGTACTCGGGGATAATGGAAGTCTGAACGATCGTGGGAGCCGTCACGTTGCCCGCCGCCATGTTTCTGACAGCCAACATATACGCTTCGGGGTCGGTTCTGTTGTTTATTATTACGGTAATATCCTTGCCTTCGTCGTATTTAAGGTCCATATACGCGTTCGCTACCGCGGTGAGAGCGCTCTGTTCGATAGCGTTTACCGCAGTGTATATCGTAATGGTCACGGGACCGTCGGGAGTATTCGATTCGCTCGGTCTCTCGCTCGTTCCGCCCGAACTCTCGCTCGGCTTTTCGCTCGACGAAGAATTGCCGTTGCTTTCGGTAGTTCCGCCGGGGGTCTCGGTCGTACCTCCGCTCGTACCGCCCGAATTGTTACAAGCGACTACGCCGAATAACATGATTATGCTGATAATCGCTGCAAGTAATGATGTTAATATTTTCTTCATTTCTTTTCCTCCTTTGAAGAAATATTTTTTATTTTTTCCTCAGTCGCCCGTATTTCGGACGACGGAGGACTTTGCCTGTTTTAATGATTTTTCCGATTTTAGCCCTGTATTTACGGCTTAAAGTTTCATTCCGCTCGCGAAGTCGCCGCCGATAAAGAACTTGACGCTGATCGCCGTCGAGATTATAAGCGGTATGCCCGCGACGAGGTACATCGCGTACTGAACGCCCTGATTCGCGTCGGTTACGACCGAACGGAGATAAGGCATAAGCACGCCTTTTTTAAGGTCGTTGATAAACAGAAGGTTCGGCCACATATAGTCGTTGTACATTGCGGCAAAAATGGCGATACCCTGTATCATCATTATCGGAAAGGTTAGCGGGAGACAGATATAAACGAACGAATCGAAAGTGTTTGCCCCGTCGAGTTGCCCCGCTTCGTAAAGAGATTGCGGCTGCTGCCCCATGAACGTTCTCATAAGGAACACCGACGCGATTTGGTTGCCCGCGATATACGGTATTATAAGTCCGAGCCAATTTTCGTTGAGGTGAAGCCAATTCGCAACGACTATATAGGTCGGCGAAAGGAGAACTACGCCCGGAACGAGCATCGGGGCGATAAAGAGATAAAACAGTACTTTTTTACCGCCGAAGTTCTTTCTCTCGAACAAAAACGCTATATAACAACTTAAAAACAGTACCAAAACGGTCGATATAAGGTCGATTATGACCGTATTTAAAAGCGGAGCGGACAAGACCGAAAACGCGCTTTTGTAGTTGCTGAAATACCAACCCGACTTCGGAAGAGTCCATATCGAATATGCCTGTATATCCTGCGGGGATTTAACCGACATTATCATTGTGATAAATATCGGCATAAGGGATAAAATAAGGGTCAGGGTGAGGAATATTATGAGTATCGTCTGAGCCGCGACTCCTTCTATGCCCGTCTTTTTAACTTTTATCTTCGAGTTTAATTTCATTGCAGAAGTCATATTACACACCCCTTTACGAATTATCCGATTGCATTCTGAAATTCAGGAACGTAGCCACGCTCAGGAATAGGAACACCGTTACGCCCATTACGCTCGCCACGCCGTAGTTCGCGTTCATTATCTCGCGATACATCAGCAATGCAGGAGTCTTTATCTCGCCGCTGTTTCCGCCCGTCGTTCCGTAAATTACAAATATGTTCGTGTAGTTCTGCACGGAGGCTATGAACGAAGTGACGAATATATATTTGATTTGCGGCATAATGAGCGGCAAGTCTATTTTGACGATACGCTTTATCCATGAGCAGCCGTCGAGTTTAGCCGCCTCGAAGTACGAAACGTTGATTCCCGAAATCGCCCCGTAGAATATGAGGTAAGAACCTATCCACGGGAAGCCGAACGCGATAAGCGTTCCTATCGAAGTCGCCGTGGACGCGCTGTTTATCCAATTTTTCGCGAACCCCGGCACGAATATGCCCGCTATCGAGTTCACGAGACCGTTGCTCGTCGCCCCGAACACGCCCTGACTCCATACGAGAGTGGTCGCGACTCCCGGTAAAACCCCCGGCAGGAAGAGAAGTATTCTCACCGTGAGCGAGAACTTTTCATGTTTGACCGCGCATATCGCTTCCGCAAATATTATCGGGGGGATAATCGCTTTCAGAAGGTCGGCGATAAGGAACGCGAGCATTACGAGCGAAGAGTTCCAAAACTCCATGGAAGCGTAGACTTCCTTGAAATATCTGACGCCCACGAACACGTCTTTAACGCCGGGAACGTAGTCGTAAAACGACAGTCTGAAACCGAGAATAATCGGTATATAATAGAACACTATAAGCAGGGCAAAAGGCACGATAAACGATATATAGACCAACTTATTCTTGTTCAAAGCGGCAACGAACGAGAAGAACGCCCCGTTTATTTTCTTCCTCGATAAGGGGGCTATTCCGAACGCGAAATACAGAAGAGCAAGCCCTGCGACTATTGCCGCGACTATGCTTGCTGTTTTAACGGAAGAGAAAGTATTTCTCAACCTGACCTGAGCCACGCTGTAATTCACTATGAACGTATTGTTCACGTCCGTATCGTCTCTCAATGCGAAGCCGTCTTCCGACCACAAA
>CALGVF010000172.1 GCA_937920115.1 uncultured Clostridia bacterium | reverse complement strand
GTCCGAGAACACCGCCACTTCCGTACAGTTCTCGGCGACCTCGTCCATATCGTGCGATACGATTATCACCGTTTTAACGGTCTGCGAGTGCAGATAATGCAAAAGTTCCATAAGTTCCCTTTTGCCTTTCGGGTCAAGTCCCGCGACGGGTTCGTCCAGAACGAGTATTTCGGGGTTCGTGACTATTACCCCCGCTATCGCGACTCTTCTCTTCTGCCCGCCCGACAACTCGAACGGCGATTTATTCGCAATATCCGCCCCCAAGCCGACGAGACTCAACGCTCCGTAAACGGCGGCTTTCACTTCCTCATTCGTCGCGTTCTCGTTAAAGTTCTTATACCCGAACGCAACGTCGTCGAAAACGGTCTCCGCGAACAGTTGATACTCGGGATACTGAAAGACCATTCCGACCTTGCTCCGAAGCGTTCTGAGCAATTTTTTATTCGTCTTTTTACCCCTCGAAAGGCCTATGTCGCCGACCGCGAGTTTACCCTTATAAACGGGAATAAGTCCGTCTATATGTTGAATAAACGTAGATTTTCCGCTTCCCGTATGCCCGATTATTCCGAAAAAAGAACCCTCGTTTACAGTAAGCGAAACGTTATCCAACGCAACGACTTTATTCTTCGATTTTCTGTTGTACTCGAAGGTCAAGCCTTCCGCAACAATTTGCATAATTCCTCCGTGAGTCTGTCCGCGTCGTACACGCCGCTATTTACGGGTACGCCCGCCTTTCTCAGTTTTTCGGCGAGAATAGCCGCCCTCGGCAGTTCGAGACCCGCCGAACGCAGAATATCGGGTTTCGAGAACGCCTCGTCGGGAGTTCCCCTGAGTTTAATCACTCCGTCCGAAAGCACTATAATTTCGTCGGCGTCAACCGCCTCGTCCATATAGTGAGTAATGTCGATAACGGTCATTCCCCTCTCTTTGTTGAGCGTTTTTACAACTTCCATAACCTCTCTTCTGCCCTTGGGGTCGAGCATCGAGGTCGATTCGTCCAAAATGAGTATTTCGGGATAAATGGCAATCGCACCCGCAATCGCGACTCTCTGTTTCTGCCCGCCCGAGAGTTTCGCCGCTTCCGAATGGCGGTATTTCTCCATATCGGTGACTTTCAGGGCGAAATCGATAGCCCGACCTATTTCCTCTCTCGGCATGCCGATATTTTCGGGTCCGAATGCGACGTCGTCCTCGACTATCGAAGCGATTTGCTGATTGTCGGGGTTCTGAAAGACCATTCCGACGCTTTTTCTGACCTCGAAGAGATTATTTTTATCCGAGACGTCCTTGCCGAGAACGGTAACGGTACCCGAGACGGGCTTCAAAAGTCCGTTGATAAGCCTCGCGGCGGTACTCTTTCCGCTCCCGTTTTTACCTAAAAGGGCGATGAAACGACCCTTTTCCACGGAGAAGTTTATACCCTTTAAAACTTCCGTGGTAGTAGCCTCGTCTCCGTCGCCGCTACGGTATGAAAATATGACGTTTTTAAACTCTATTGCCTGCATACCCCGCTATTTTAGCACAAAACGCGTAAAAATAACAACTGTTTTAAGGCGGCGTTTAGAATTTTCACCGCAATATCTTTTTAAAATTCCGAAAAAGGCGAGAAAAAAGTTCTTAAATCAAGAAAAAATCTATTGACTTAAATTTTCGATTAGGATATAATATATAAGGTTTACCGAGAAATGCTACGCTACGCGTTTCTCGAACCTTAGTAAAAAATTATATTAAATTTCATACGGAGGTTAAATTTAATGAAAGTTATGACTATCGACGGTAATACCGCTGCCAGCCACGTTGCTTACGCTTTTTCGGAAGTAGCGGCTATTTACCCGATAACCCCTTCTTCGCCTATGGCGGAGGTCGCGGACGAGTGGTCTACTGCCGGCAGAACCAATATGTTCGGTCAGAAGTTGAGACTTGCCGAAATGCAGTCCGAAGCAGGCGCGGCGGGCGCGGTTCACGGCTCGCTCTCGGCGGGAGCCCTCACCGTTACTTATACGGCTTCTCAGGGTCTTCTTCTGATGATTCCGAATATGTACAAGATTTCGGGCGAACTTCTCCCCTGCGTGTTCCACGTAAGCGCGAGAGCGTTGGCTGCTCATTCTCTTAACATCTTCGGCGATCATTCGGACGTAATGGCTTGCCGTCAGACGGGCTTTGCAATGCTCGCTTCCAACTCGGTACAAGAGGTTATGGACCTCGCCCTCGTCGCTCACCTTTCGACTTTGAAGTCCAAGGTTCCCTTCCTTCACTTCTTCGACGGTTTCAGAACGAGTCACGAAGTTTCCAAAATCGAGGCTATCGACTACGAGGATATGAAGAAACTCGTAGATATGAAGGATATCGAGGATTTCAGAGCGAGAGCCCTCAACCCCGATCACCCGATTCAGAAAGGTACCGCTCAGAACAGCGACACCTATTTCCAAAACAGAGAGACCGCGAACCTTTATTACGACGCAGTTCCCGGAATCGTTCAGAAGATGATGAACAAAGTTTCTGCTTTAACGGGCAGAAGTTATCACCTTTTCGACTACGTCGGAGCCCCCGACGCGGAATACGTTATCGTAATCATGGGCAGCGGAGCGGAAGCGAT
>CALGVF010000171.1 GCA_937920115.1 uncultured Clostridia bacterium | reverse complement strand
CTTGACTTCCATTTCATTCCGTCAACCCACTTCCCCCGAAGGAGGAAGCGGAGGGTGCGTTTTCAAATCTTCCGAAGGATGAAGCGAGGGAGAAAACGTAGAATAATAAATAATAACTAAATCATAGCGGCAAAACGCGACGATTGAACAAAAACGAAAAATTTTGAAAAAAGCAGACTAGTCTGCTTTTGCTCGAAGAGCAAAAGCAATTACCTTAATGGCAAAAAAAGTAACGGAGGAATAAAGATGAAACTTTTAAAATCACTACTGTGTCTCGCTATGGCGGGAACGATGCTCGCGGTTACGGCGTGTATGGACGGAGGCGATACGACTTCCGAATCGTCGCATGGCAGCGAGAACACCTCTCAGAGTACGTCTGAAAGCAATAAAGGAGAAATCGATATGAAGAAATTTCCGCTTTACAACAAGGACTACGAAAATCTCGCTTACGAGACGGACGACTACAAAGCCGCAATGACCGCACCCTATTGGAAAGGCAACGTAATTTATAACGAGTTGTCTTTGCCGCTTCTCTACGAAAACGGCGAGGTTTACGCGAAACTCTACTATACGCCGACAAAAGTGTTCAGCGTGCAGGATCAGAAACTCTTTAAGACCTACAAAGAGGGCAAGGACTACGTTGTGGATAAAGCGAACAAAAAACTCGTGATTCCGCAGGGTTCTTCCATTCCGACTTTGTACGAAAAAGCCGACGCGGGCGAGAACCCGCCCGAGGGCTTCACTTATTCGACGACGCCGAACAATATCGACCTCTATACTATATGGAACCTCGGAACGGGTGCTTTCGTGTATACCGAAAGCGGATATTTCTACGACAAATACCTTTCGATTTCCTACGCTTATGAAGTGGAAGATTTGGATACTTCGGTATTCGCGAAATACGACGCGACATCGCTTGCGACGGTCAGAAACAAACTTAAAAAAGGCGGGGAAATAAGCCTCGTTACGATAGGCGACAGCATAACCGAAGGTTGTTCTTCTACGGGCGATTTCCTTCACGTCGCTCCGAACACTCCGTGTTACGTCAAACAGATAAAGAGCGAACTTGAAAGGGTTTACGGGGCGACCGTCAAACTCACCAACGTGGGCAAGGGCGGCAGCGAGAGTAAATACCCGCTTTCGGGCGACGGAGCCGCGGCTCTCGGAAACGCGAAAACGGCTAAGCCCGACCTTTGCGTTATTGCCTACGGAATGAACGACAGTTCTTCGGAGGTAACGCCCGCCGCTTACGACGACAACATTCGTAGAATAATAACCGAAATCAAAAACGTTTCGCCCGACTGCGAGTTTATCCTCGTAAACAGTTTCCCCTGCAACCCCTTGTACGAGAGAGACGCGACCCTTTTCGACGGGTATCTTAAAAAACTCAACAAGATAGCGGAAGAGGACGAGGGCGGTCATACCGTGGTGGTCGATATGCAGAAAGTGGGCAAATACTTCATGCAGACGAAGAAATATTGCGAAATATCTTCGAGCAACGTAAACCACCCGAACGACTTTTTACACAGAGTCTACGCGATGAATATCGTTTCGACTATCTGCGATTATAAAAATCTGAAATAAAAAAACTAAGGCTGTAATTTCAGTCAAGGGAGAAATAATATGAAAAAATTATTGAGACTTTTATCGCTTGTATTAGCGATGGCATGTTCGCTTGCGTTCGTCGGTTGCGACGGAGGCGGCAGTGGCAATCCGTCGGGTTCCGGCAACAGCGGCAACGGCGGCAGCGATTCGTCGAACGACGGAACCGCGGCTTACACCGTAGACTTCGATTTGCCCGCGAACACCGAGACTACCATTAAAATCGGTATTCCCGACAACGACCCCGAAAAGAAGAAAATCAACGCGATAATAACGGAATTCAACAAACATTATCCGAAAATCACCGTAAACACTTCTACGTTCGTTATCAGCAACTACGCTACGACGATCGTTCAGCAGGGCAAAGCGGGACTTTTGGCGGATATAGTATGGTGTAACTCTTCCAACTATTACGTTCCCGTCGCGAGCGGCTACGCTCTCAACCTCAACGATTATATCAAACAGGCGAAAGAAGCGGAAGCGTTCGATTACGAAAACGACTTTACCGACGCTTTCCGAAAAATGGGTAAATCGGACGGAAAACTTTACGCTATCGCTCGTTCTACCGACTCCGTCGTAACTTTCTACAACAAAGAAATTCTTACGAAAGCGGGCGTAGACCTTTCGATATTCAGAAACGGTTGGACTTGGGAAGACTTCCTTTCGGTCTGCAAAACGTTAAGAGAATATTACGACAAAAACGGCGAGACCAAGGCTTACCCCATCGACTCGAATATCGGTTGGGAATCGGTCGGCTACCCCATAATCAAGGCTCTCGGCGGCGAAATGTTCAACGATAAGGGCGAATTCTGTCTTACGCAGGAAGTTTCGGATAAAGTTCACGCATTCATCAAAGAACTCGTAGACAAGAGATATATCCCCTCGGCGAACGACTCCGTAACGAGTTTCGAGTCGGGTACGGGAGCGATGCTCTTCCAGTCGGCTTCGCTCGACGTATATCAGTCCAAGGCTACTCACGCCGACAAGTTCGACGTAGTTTCATTCCCGCTTATCGGCGAAAATCCGCAAATCGGCTTCGGCTTCGCGGGCTATTTCGTAAACGACGCGGTTAAAAAGGATCAGACCAAACTCAATGCGTCTCTCGCGTTCATGACCTATCTTATGAGTTACGAAGGTCAGCAGGTTATGGCTGAAAAAGGCGGTTTGTATCTTCCGTCTATCAGAAACGACCTTTCGTCTAGCAACCCCGACGCCAAATGGTGTGCGGAATACAAAGACAAATTCAACCTCGAAGCGTATTCTTACGGGGCTCAGTATAAAGTCGGCATGGACTTCCTTCAATACGTTAAACCCACGCTTGCGGACGCAATCGTAAAGAAAATGAACGGTTATACGGGCAGTTACTGCGTAGAAAAAGACGCGGCTTCCGCTTACAGACTCTTTAAATCGGATATAGAGGACGTCTTGGAAGATGTATAAGAAAAAGTCTCTTTCTTTCGGAGAAAGGGCGAAAAAATTTTGGCGAGACAATCGCGAGGGGTGGATGTTCGTTCTGCCCCTCGTAATCGGGCTCGGCGTGTTCACGGCTTACCCGATGATTCAGTCGCTTGTATATTCGTTCCACCGCTATAAGGGTACGGAATACTACTTTAACGGTTGGACGAACTATATACACATACTGACGAAAAACAGAGACTTCTGGGGCGTAGTCGGGAACACCTGTTTCTACGCGTTCGTCAGCGTGCCGATAGTGCTTGTTTCGAGTTATTTAATCGCCACGCTCGTCAATCAGAAAGTCAAAGGCGTCGGAATTTTCAGAGTGATATATTATTTGCCCTGCGTAATTCCGGGGGTAGTCGGCGGGCTTTTGTGGAAGGATATTTTCTCGCAAAACGGTATTTTCAATCAGTTTCTCGCCCTTTTCGGCGGGCATTGCGACTTCTTTGAAAGCGGAAACAAATTCGTAGCCATACCGTCGATATTCCTTATGAATATGTGGAGTATAGGCGGCGGCATGATACTGTGGCTCTCGGCTTTTAAATCTATCCCCAACCAACTCTACGAGGCGGCGGAGATAGACGGGGCGGGGAAAGTGAAATGCTTTTTCAACATTACCATTCCCATGTCCGCTCCGATGATATTCTTCAACGTAGTCACGATGCTTATCGGAACGCTTCAATACAACGGCACGCTCACTTTCGCCCCGAACGGCGAGGGAAAGGACGGCTCGCTGTTCATGTACGCCGTTTTAATCTACGAAAAGGCGTTTCAGGAACTCAGTTTCGGTTACGCTTCGGCTCTTGCGTGGATACTTCTCGTATTCGTTCTCGCCCTCACGGGCTTGCTGTTCTTCCTCAGAAGATTCACTTACAGCGGGGAGGATAACTGATTATGACGAATACTACGATGAAAAAGACGATGTCGGCGAAAACCAATGCGATAATATACAAAGTCGTATGTTATACGCTTCTGGTACTGTTCGCGATAATTCTGATATTCCCGTACGCTTTTATGATAAGTAAAAGCCTTATGACCCCCGAAGAGGCGATAAGCCCGAAAACGGTGCTTTTCCCCGCTTCTCCGCAGTGGGCGAACTACTCGGAGATATTGAAAGACAGCGGCTACGGCAAAGCGTTTCTGCATACGTTCGAGGTTATCGTTTTCAATTCGATAGCCGTTCCGCTTTCGGCGACTTTCGTCGCGTTCGGCTTCGCGAGGTTTAAATTCGTCGGCAAGAACTTCCTGTTTATGTTCATGCTCTCGACGATGATGCTTCCCGCGGTCGTAACGCAAATATCCCTGTACGTTCTGTACAGCAAAATAAATTGGCTTAACACCCTGCTTCCGCTTACGATACCGAATCTGACGGGCGGCGGAGCGATATATATCTTCCTCGCGAGGTCGTTTATACAAAGTCTTCCGAAGGACATAGACGACGCGGCGAAGATCGACGGGGCGGGCCCCATAAGAAGATACGCGGCGATAACGCTTCCCCTTTTGAAACCCGTTCTCATTTATATCGTAATCAACGTATTCAATTCGGCTTGGGGCGACTATTACGGTCCGCTTATCTGGAAACTCGACGAGAATTTCCCCGACACGCTCGCATATAAAGTGTTCTATCTCATAACGAACGGAGCGGTAGGAAACGACAAGACGAATATCCGTATGGCGGCGGGCGTTATAATGAGTATCGTTCCCGCGGTATTGTTCTTCATTTTCCAGAAACAACTCATCGAAGGCGTTGCTATGGACGGTTTGAAGGGCTGATTAAACGAAATATATAATCGAGGAAAATTATGAAAGATAAGATTAAGAAAACTGCTTGCGTGTGCCTTTCGGTTGCTATGCTTTTCGCGGCGACGGCTTGCGGCGGCGACGACGCGGGTACGAGCAGCGGCGGTAATTCCGCTTCGGGCGGTAATAGTTCGGAAAGCGAATCCACCATAGAAAGACTTCCGAACGACGACAGATATTTAACTCCGCAGGAGTACAGTATCGCGAACCTCACCGCGATAGACGACTACGGCAGGACGGTTACGGTAAAGGACCCGAACAACGAGTCTAAAAAGTATCTCGGAATGTTCTATTTCGCATGGCTCGGCAGTCAGGGCAGTTCGGGCGTTTACGACGTTACGAAACTCGAAAGAGAAAACCCGACCGCGCTTTACGACCCGACGAATACGACGGACTCTCCCGCATGGCAGTTCCATTTCAACAGCGAACCGCTTTTCGGGTACTATTCGATGAAAGACCCGTGGGTTATTACCCGTCATATCGAAATGCTCACTTTTGCGGGCGTCGATTACGTTCTTTTCGACTTCACGAACGCCGTAACTTACAACGACGTCGTTCAACTCTTCTTGGAGACTGCGAAAAAGTTTAAAGAGCAGGGTTGGAACGTTCCGAAAGTCGGTTTTTACACCAACAGTTATTCGCTCAACACAGTGAATAACGTTTACAACAGATTTTATGCGGGCGGTCAGTACGACGATATGTGGTTCCGCTTCGATGGAGACGACAGACCCGTCATAGTCGGCGTTTCCACGGCGAACGGCGGGGCGACCGATCAGGGCGATTCTTCGCAGTTCATTTCGACGGACACCGAACTGTATAAATACTTCAATTTCTACGAGTCGCAGTGGCCGTCTTCGTCGAATAAAAATCAGCAAAAGGGTTTCCCGTGGATGCAATGGGGCGAACCCGTACCGAACGATAACGGCTTCATTTCCGTTTCGGTCGCTCAACATTCCGCTCAGAGCGTGTTCTTCTCGGATCAGTTAAACAACTCTTCGAGAGGCTACAACGGCATGGGCGGCAAAGAGAGCGATTGGAAACGCGGAGCGAATTTCGAGTGGCAATGGAACACCGCGTTCGCCTACGATAAAGCGGGAGCGGTCAAAAATATTTTCGTCACGGGTTGGAACGAATGGACGGCTATCAAGTACCCGTCGGGCAAATACCATACCGACAGCAACAGATGGGCGGGTATTCCTAACGGAGCGAGCGGCTACACGGGCAAAGAAGTGTGGTTCGTAGACGACTATAACGCCGAATATTCTAGAGAAGTCGAGCCGGGCAAAGAGTACGGCGACGGGTTCTATATTCAACTCGCGGCAAACGGCAGACAGTTCAAGATGAACGACGCCAAAAAGTACAACATGAAGAAAAAGACTATTTCCGATTTGTCCGATTTCTCGGCTTGGAAAAACGTTTTCGTGGAGTACGCCGATTTCGCGGGCGACGCGATCGCTCGTGACGGCGAGAACGCGGCGAACGTTCCGCACTCTTATATAGACAATTCCAACCGCAATGACATAAAGACGATAAAAGTCGCTCACAACGACGAATATCTCTACTTCTACGTCGAAACGGTGAACGATATAACGGAGTACAACGGAACGGACAGTAATTGGATGAACATTCTGATTTCCGCAGGCAATACCGATACTTCGTTCGCGGGCTTCAATTATATCGTAAATCGTTCGATAAAGAACGGGAAAACTTCGATAGAGAAGTGCAACGCGAATGGCTTTAATTGGACCAAATCGGGCGAGGGCGAAATAGCCGTTTCGGACAACAAAATGGCTGTTAAAATTCCGCTTTCGTCGTTAGGACTTACCGCGGACAACGTTGAAATTTCGTTCAAGGTTTGCGACAACGTTCAGAAGCCCGACGACATTCTCGACTATTATGTGTCGGGAGACTGTGCGCCTATCGGCAGATTCGGTTACGCTTACGGCAAATAAGGCGTTCAGTCGATTTCGGTTAAATCTCGCGGATATGCGAGTGTAGCCGATAATAAAGGTGTAGCCGATAATAAATAAGGAAAAATTCGGTATTAAACCGATTTTAGGAGGAAAAATATGAAAAGGAAAATGGCAATGGTCTTATTGACCTTGGTTACGGCTGTTTCGCTCGTATTCGGAATGACTACGATAGCGGCTCATGCGGCAACCGAACTTGCGTGGCCCGAAGCGTTTACGACTTCGGATTGGCAGGGACCGATGGAACTCTGGCTTCCCACGAATTACAGCGATTTTAACGGCGGGGATCTTAATCCTACGGCTGAGAACGTCGCAAAAGTAAGGATAACGAGAGGGGAGACGGTGTACAAAGCCTCGCATGTTTACGGTTGGAAGAACAAACTTGCGTTTTATTTCAACGGAAGCAACTATGACGGTAAGAATGCTCAGAAAGGGGATATACTTACCGTGGACGCGGGTTTCACTATTACTATTTCGAAGAACGGAAACGAGTATATCAGTACCGAAGAGAA
>CALGVF010000170.1 GCA_937920115.1 uncultured Clostridia bacterium | reverse complement strand
GTGTCGCTTTTTTATAAAAATCAAAAAATGACAAGACTTATTCCCCGCTCTGTGTTACAATATACTTATGATACTCGACAAAACGATAAACTATATCGAACGAAATCTGTTCGACAATATAGACTACGACGAATTAGCCCGTCAAATCTACACGAACAAATACAACGTTATGCGTATTTTTTCCGCTTCGACCGATTACACCATCGCCGAGTACGTTCGCCTCAGGCGACTTTCGGAAGCGGGTAAAATCATTTCCGACTCGAATACGCCTATTATAAGTATCGCATTCGACTGCGGCTACTCGACAGCCGAGAGTTTCTCGAAAGCGTATAAAAAATTCCACGGGCTTTCGCCGACTTCGACGAGAAAAACTAAACGTTTTAAGTACGTTCCCGCTTGGAACGCCGCAATAAAATACAATAAAGGAGAACAGCCTATGCAATTTGAAATCATTAACTTTACAAGCGAAAATTTCGTCGGTTACGGCAAGAGATTTACAGGCAAAGCCGAAAACAGGTACGAACAGGACGAAAAATTCGCTCTTTCGACAAGGAGACGGCAAGACGCTCTCAGATGTCTCAGGAGCGACGACGACTGCGATTGGTGGGAAATTTTGGGCGACTTCGACGACGACGGTTTCACTCTTTTCTGCTCCGTAAAACCGAATTCTGCCGAACTTAGCAATCTTTCCGACGACGACTACGAGGTCTTAGCCCGAAAAACGGTCGAGGAAAAATACGACAACGTTTTTACCGCCGACGAACTCAAAACCGAAATACGGTCGTTCGATACTATTGCAATAAACGGCAAATACGCGAAATTCGTTTCAAAATACAAGGAGTTCCCTATGGATTTGCTCGACGGATTTACGAAAAGCGTATACATGGGAATAGACGACTACGGGTTCACCCGCGACGAGACGAGACCCGAACTTCTACGTGTTCATTGGTGCAAAAGGGAACGGATAAAAGAACGTCACCTCGAACTGTATCTGCCTATAAAATAAAATTTTACACACAAAACCCGCCGTATAAGTCGATTATCGGCGGTTTTTGATATTCATTGAAAAGCGTTTTCGCTCTTTTATTCGCAATACTTTTTAACTATTCCGACCATATCGTCGTACTTTCTTATCATATCTTTCGCAAGCGTCAACTGACAACGCGACCTGTCTAAATTCTGCTCTTCGTAGTCTATATGGAAATACTTGTCGCCGTTTAAGTAGTCGGTCAAAAATCTGAGTCCGCACTCCAAGGTCATAGTAATCGCCCCGAGAGCAAGCGTATCTTTTTCGGCGGGCGTCATGGTATCGCGTAGTTTTTCCGTAAAACCTTTCGTAAACGCCTCGAACCTGTCGAGGTCGAGTTTTACCCTTTCCAAGTCCTTTTCGTCCTCTTTGCAGGTATTGCCCAAAAATCTTATCGCGTCGCCGAAATCGAACCCGACAAGCCCCGGCATAACGGTGTCGAGGTCTATAACGCAGAGATATTCTTTCGTGTTCTTATCGAAAAGCACGTTGTTGCACTTAGTGTCGTTATGGGTGACTTTGAGCGGCAACTCGTTCAGTTTTTGCATTTTGTACATTTTCGTCGCGATTCTCTCGAACGCCTTATACTCCGCTATCTCGCTCGCGACGCTTTCAGCCCTTTTCGCTTCGTCGATTCTTACCGCTTCGTCGAACAGCCTGTATCTGTCCACCGTGTTGTGAAAGTGCGGAATCGTTATATAGAGGCTTTTCGCGGGGAAATCGGCAAGTCTCAACTGAAAATCGCCGAACGCCTTGCCCGTCTCCTCTATAACCTTCAAATCGTCGGTCTCGCCGTAAGTGTCGGAATCGTCGATAAATCTCAAACATCTCCAAAAGCCGCCGTTAGGTCCGATGTGATAGTATTTGCCGTCCGAAACGGTTTTTTGAAAATGCAGAACGTACCTTTTCGCAGAAATTCCCGTCTCTTTTATTTTCGACCTGATATACTCGGTTACGGTCGTAATATTGTCCATAACCTGCACGGGATTTTTAAAAACGTAGGCATTTACCCTTTGAAGGATATAGTCCTTTATCTCTCCTCCCCTGAAAAAGAACACTTTGAAAGTAGTGTTTATATGCCCGTTGGTGATAAGTTCGAAATATCTGTACTCGCCCTCTATCCCGAATTCTCTGCATATCGCTTCGATATACTCGTCGTTAAATTTTTCTCTCATTACATGTCTCCGTTATTGTAATTGCCTGTACATTATATCATATTCACGAAATTTACGCAATGATTTTTTAATTTTTTATCGAATTTTGCATAAAAATATACCTTATAAATTCGAAAATATGCCGATAATCGACTTATAGGCGGCTTTTTGCGATGTGATTTCGTTTTTATGCACAATTCTCACAACGCTTTTGCTTGACAAACGCTTACATAAATGATAATATAACCGTAGTATGAGGCGTATGTCTCGTATAAATTCGGAGGAAAATATGCTTTACTTAATAATTTACGGTTCTTTGATAATCGTCGTTCCCGGATTTATTCTCGCTCTTATCTGTCAGATAATGATAAACGCGAGATTTAAAAAATACTCGAAAGTACAATCGGAATCGGGTTGGACGGCGAACGAAATGAGCGAAATGATACTCGAACGGCAAGGCATAAGAAGCGTTGACGTCCGCAGAGTTTCGGGGCATCTCACGGACAATTACAATCCGTCGAACGACGTTCTGAGCCTTTCGGACAGCACCTATAACGGAAGCGACATAGCCTCGCTTGCGGTAGCCGCGCACGAATGCGGTCACGCAGTACAGAAGCACACGGGGTCGTTTTTAATGACTTTGCGTTCCATACTCGTACCCGTTACGAATATCGGCTCGATGCTCGCGGTTCCCGTTGCGGTAATCGGCGTAATACTCAGTTTTCTGATAAGGTCGAGCGAAGTTCCCGAGATTATAATCGCGATAGGCATAGTGCTTTATTCGCTCACCACGATTTTCGCCCTCGTTACTCTACCCGTAGAAATCGACGCGTCGAGAAGGGCTCTCGGAATGTTGTCGTCGTCGGGAGTTCTTAACGACAGAGAGTTATCGCAGGCGAGGAAAGTTCTGACCGCCGCGGCAATGACTTACGTTGCGTCGTTAGTCGTATCGCTTCTCTATCTTTTAAGATTTATACTTC
>CALGVF010000169.1 GCA_937920115.1 uncultured Clostridia bacterium | reverse complement strand
TTATTGACCTCTATCGTCAACTTCGTTGACACTTTCCCCAAAGGGGAAAGCAAGAAAATAGACTTGCTGGCAGGCAAATATAACTGTCTCGCTTCCTCCTTCGGGGGAAGTGGGTTGACGGAATGAAATGGAAGTCAAGCCGATAGGGGATAAGAACGAAAATTCGTAAAAATCAACAATTTATCGTCCCCTTCCGTCAAATTATCGCAGAAAGCCGCTCAATTTGCCACCTTCCCCGAAGGTGACGGCAAAAGATAAATCATAGCCAAACTTCCCCCGAAGGAGGAAGCGAACGTTGTTACATAACCGCCAACAGGGGAAAGAGAGACGAATTCTCACATTCTCTCGGGAACCTGTATTCCAAGCAATTTCAACGCAGAGGTTATTACCGTAAGCGTACACTCGCAAAGAGTAAGTCTGAAATTGCGAACATTCTCGTCTTCGCCTATTATCTTACAGTCGAAATAGAACTTGTTGAACGCCGAGGCAACCTCTATCGCATACCTCGTTATGAAGAACGGCTCCAACTTCTCCGCCGCCGCCTTTACGACCTCGGGGAAGGTAGAAAGTGCGCCTATAAGTTGATATTCGTCGTCGTTTACCTCGCCGACGGTATACTTTCCTATCTCGCCGCCCTTCCTTAAAACACTCTTTATTCTCGCCGCCGTGTACTGAACGTACGGTCCCGTTTCGCCGTCGAAATTCAGTATCTTGTCGTAACTGAACGCTATGTCTTTTATCTTGCTGTTGGACAAGGCTCCGAATACAACCGCCCCCGTTCCGACCTGTCTCGCGATGGTCTCTTTATCCTCTAAATCGGGGTTTTTCTGTTCGATTATTTCAAGGCACTTCTCATGACACTTTTTAAGCACGTCTTCCAAAAGCACTACCGTGCCGTTTCTCGTACTCATTGCGACCTGATTGCCGTTTTCGTCCAAAAGCGACACCATTCCGTAAGCAACGTGAACGAGGTCTTTCGCCCAAGGCTTGCCCATGAGTTCCAACACCTTGAAAATCTGTCTGAAATGCAGATTCTGCTGATATGCTACTACGTACAAGCACTTATAAAAATCGTAATGCTCTTTTCTGTAACAAGCGGCGGCGAGGTCTCTCGTGGCGTACAGCGAAGCCCCGTCCGAACGCAATATTATGCATGGCGGCATACCGTATTCTTCGAGGTCTACTATCTTCGCCCCCTGACTCGTCTTTAAAAGCCCCTTTTCTTCGAGTTCGTCTATAACGGGTTGCATCTTGTCGTTATAGAAACTCTCGCCCGCATAGGAGTCGAACTTAATATCGAGTTCGTCGTATATCTTCCCCACTTCTTTGAGCGTAATTTCCTTGAAGCGATTGAAGAGTTTTACGCACTCCTCGTCGCCGTCCTCGATGAGTTTGAAATACTTTCTTGCCTCGTCGTCCATGGACGGATTTTCTTCGCTTTCCTTGTGATAACGAACATATAGGCGGGTTAATTCCTTTACGCCGCCCTCTTCGACAGACTTTTCGCTACCCCAATGTTTGTACGCGTAAATGAGTTTTCCGAACTGCGTGCCGTAGTCTCCGAGGTGATTTATTCCGACGGTATTATAGCCGCAGAATTTAAAAATACGATAAAGGGCTCCGCCTATGACGGTAGTCGAAAGGTGTCCTATATGGAAGGGCTTTGCGATATTGACGGACGAATAGTCTATGCAAATCGTCTTGCCCTCGCCTTCGTCCGATGAGCCGAATTTTTCGCCCTCGGAAGCAATCTTTGCGATAGTCTCTTTTACGAGACCGAGCCTGTTCACTTTGAAGTTGAGATAGCCGTTCACGGCGGAAACCTCGCTTATCACTTCGTCGGTTACGAACTTATTTTTGAGTTCTTCGGCAATCATAACGGGAGATTTACGCATTACCTTGGCGAACTTGAAGCACGGCAAGGCGTAGTCGCCCATTTCCTTATCGGGAGGAACGACTATATTCGAGGCTATTTCTTCGGTCGGCAAATTCAAATCGCCGAGTTTTTCGGCTATATATTTTCTGTAATCCATAGTATACCTTTCTTTTTTCTTAGATTTTATCACAAAAACTTAAATATCGCAACAAAAGAATTGAATATTTTTTCGTTTTGCGTTATAATTTAGCGGAAATTAAAAGTAATCGGAGTAAAATTATGAAATTAGGAGTAGTAGGACTTCCGAACGTAGGCAAGTCCACGCTTTTCAACGCTATAACTCATGCGGGGGCGCAGGCTGCGAATTTCCCGTTCTGCACCATCGAACCGAACGTAGGCGTCGTCGCCGTTCCCGACGAAAGACTCGCGAAACTCGCCGCTCTGTACGGCTGCAAAAAAATCACGCCCGCCACGATAGAATTCGTAGACATCGCGGGACTTGTCAAGGGAGCCTCGAAAGGCGAGGGACTCGGAAACAAATTCCTTTCGCACATAAGAGAGGTTGACGCGATAGTCCACGTGGTAAGGTGCTTTATCGACGAAAACGTAACGCACGTCGAAAACGGCGTAGACCCCATAAGAGATATAGGCATTATCAATCTCGAACTCATTTTAGCCGACATCGAGACCGTTCAGAAACGCTACGACAAGGCTTACGGAATGATTAAATCGGGAGATAAAAAGTACAAAATCGAATCGGATATTCTCCGCAAGGTCTTAGACAGACTCGAAGAAGAAAAACCCGTGAGGGGAATGGAACTTACCGAGGACGAACAGAAATACGTTGACGGACTTTTCCTCTTGTCGGCGAAGCCCGTAATTTACGCGGCAAACGTATCGGAAAGCGATATGGGCAAGGATATATCGGACATTCCGCTTGCGAAACTCGTAAAAGAATACGCCGAAAAAGAAGGCAGCGAAACGCTCGTTATCTGTGCGAGAACGGAAGAGGAAATTTCCGAACTTCCGCCCGACGAAGCGGCTATATTCCTCGAAGATTTAGGACTTAAAGAAAGCGGACTGAACAGGCTCGTTAAGGCTTCGTACAAACTCTTAGGACTTATCAGTTTCCTCACGGCGGGCGAACCCGAAACGAGGGCTTGGACGATAAAAGAGGGAACGAAGGCCCCGCAGGCGGCGGGAAAAATTCACAGCGATTTCGAGAAAGGCTTTATAAGAGCCGAGTGTATCGATTGGCAACTGCTTTTGGAATGCGGCAACTACT
>CALGVF010000168.1 GCA_937920115.1 uncultured Clostridia bacterium | reverse complement strand
TAACCGAAGAAGAAAACGACGATATGCTCTACGTCGAAGAGGGAAAACCGACAAATTCAAGAGATTATAAAACGCTTCTCGGCAGACTCTTCCCCAAAGACGAAGAGAAAAAACCCGAAACCGCCTACGCCGAAAAACAGTTGAATTTCGACGATTACGAAAAGGCGGACGAAACGGAAGAACCCGAAGAAGAAACTTATTACAGCGAAGCGGACGATGACAACGAAAAGATTGTGAGCCGCGAAAAAACCGACGATAAGTACGACTACCCTGCCGAAGAAAAAACGCCTCGCGTCGAACGTACTTCAAACGGCGACTACGACTTCTCGGATCTTTACGCCTTGGCGAACAAAGAGGGCTTCAAGGTAAGAACTTCGTTTTCGACGAACAAAAACAGCGACGGAAATATTCTTATAAACAAACTCAACTTCCACGCCGCTCTGCTCCTCTACGCCATTCTCTTCGTTGAAATGGCTGTGCTGAACTTCTCGCTGTCGGGGCTTCTCGGTTGGAGTAACACGGCGAAAGCGATTATCGCTTCTTCCCTTGCCCTTTATACGGTCGTTACGCTTATTATGTATGCGATTTCGCCGAGAAGAAAAGTTAAAGAAATAACCTCGTTTAAAGACGCCATAGAAGTTTCTTTAATCATAGTATTCCAACTCGTGATTATAATTCTCTGCGTGGCTCTTTTCTGCGAAGTTGATTTTAATAACGTAAAAGAAGTTCTGTCGTTTATCGTATTACCGTTTATATTATGTATAAACTTGCCGTTATTCCCGATTTTAAAGTATTCGTTACTCGGCAGCGGCAAATACTTCGATAAATAAATCATAAAAACGGCGACCTCGTTAATTCGAGGTCGCTTCTTTTTTATGTGATTTTAAAACCCTGTAAACAATCATACCTACGCCTATGAGAACAAGAATAATCGAAATAAATTGCGACGGGGTTATCCCCGGAATCAACGCTCCCCTGTCGTCCGCTCTCAGATATTCCAATGCGAATCGCCATATTCCGTAACCTATCGTATAAACGATAAAATTAACGTCTTTACGCTTGAAATAAAGTATCGAGGTGACGGCGAATAAAGCGAATAAAAATACCGCCTCGTAAGCCTGCGTAGGCAGGAAATAGCCGACGTAATTGTCCGAACCTTTATAATGAACGGTCATTTTTATCCCCGGAAATCCATCGACTTCCTTGCCGAAACAGCACCCTGCGAAAAGACAACCTATTCTGCCGAACACATGGGCAATCGTAATACAACACGGAGCAACCTCAAAAAGATCCGAAAAATACTTTTTGTGTTCGTTTTCCTTGAAAAGATACTTTCCGACCGCGAAAAATACCGCGAAAAAGACGATTACGCCGCCGATAAGTCCTCCGTAGAAAGTCATTCCCATAAAGACGAATTTGCCCGTTTCTATCCAATTATAGACCGATTGAAACAGTCCTGCCGACAATATTCCGAGAACAATCGCGGCAACTCCCGCCAAAAGGTAAAAATTCTGAACTTTCGACGGAATTTTTCGCTTCGACATATACAAATCGTATATGACGAGAGCCATAATTATTCCGACCGTAAGACAAATATCGTATAGCCCTATATCCCAAAATAACGTATAAGGATACATACAAACTCCCTTTAAACGCCTAATCGGACTATTTGACCGATAACGCGTAATTAAGTATTCTTAGCGCACAGAAAAACGACGCCGCGGCACATATTATTGGAACAATCGCCTTGAACGAGGGGGTTAAAGGGTTGTAATCGGATAATATGTGCAGTAAAATTTCAATGAGTATAAACAGGTAAAATGTCTTGTTCTTCTCTTTCGCCGCTCTGAAAGGAAGCGTTAAAAGGCTCGCAACGCCGGCAGTTATAACCGCTTTGCAATAAATCAAAAAGGGAAAATATACACCTTTTTGAAGTATTATACCCATATAAGAGCCTAAATCGTTCACTTTCGACACTTCGGAAGGTATCGCGAATATAGTTTTATTTCCCGGTACCGCGACAAACAATTCGCTTACAAGTCCCGTTGCCGTCCAAAACATCATATATCCGCTGTAAATGCAGATACAGATAAGAATTTCCGTGAAAATGTCCGCTTTTCTAGCGACTCTCAAATAAATCACGCAAAGAACGAAGAAAAACAAATCGTTCGTTATGGCGTTCAGAATGTTGGCGAAAGTGCTGTAATCTCTGAGTACCGACGAAATGTAATTTTCCACAAAATATACGATAATAAAAGCGAAAACGCCGACTACTATCGCACAGATTATTTCGTGAATCTTTAAATCTTTGCGAAGGTTCAAATCGCTGAACATCACTATTCCCGACAGCGGGAACATAAGCGAAATCAAAAACGTATCAACGATTAAAAACGTGGTATTTTTTGAAAGAATCGCAACAAGCAACATTACGAGAGACATAAGGGCGATAGACAGAAAGACCGTAAAACCGCCTTTAAAAGACGGAAGGTCGACGCTTATGCCGTCCGCTCTCGACTTCTTCCCCGAAAAAAGAATGGTCATAAACGTGACCTTTTTCTTTTCGGGTACTATTTCGGGTTTCGCAACGTCAAATTCGCTGTCTACGATTTCCGCGTCGTCGGACTTGGAATTAACTCTAAGATAATCATTGTTCATTGTTCTTCACCCTCTCGAAACGCACGAAGAAATTGCTTCCGCAGTCTTTTTTGCTTCTCACGCCGAATTGCAGTTTATGGGCGTCGAGTATCGCTTTGACGATCGATAAACCAAGTCCCGTTCCTTTAACGGGTCTCGTATTCGTTTCGGAAAATCTGTAATATCTTTCCCAAATCGTCTCCATCTTCTCTTTGGAAATACCCTTGCCGCTGTCGATTATTTCAAGTAAAATATAGTCGTTTTCGGCGGTTAAATACACCTTTACCGTCTTATCTTCGCCCGTGTAGTTGATAGAATTTCCGAGAAGGTTGTATATAACCTGCTCTATTTTCATTTCGTCTACGACGGTTATAAGGTCGGGGGCGATATGGTCTTCTATAGTATAGCCTTGATTTTCGACGTAATCGGAAAAGCGATCGAATACTCTTTCCGTCAGTTCCGACAGATTTACTTCTTTTTTATCGAGCGAATCTACCGACGATTGAAGTTTTGAAAGGTTCAGTATGTCGTTTACAAGCATTGCGAGCCTGTCCGCTTCGTCGATTATAACCTGCGTGTGTTTTTCTCTCTTTTGCTTGTTTTCGCCCGAAATATCTCTGATCATTTCGGCGTAAGCCCTTATCATTGTAAGGGGGGTTTTCAAGTCGTGAGAAACGTTAGCGAGCAAGTCTCTTTGAAGGGCTCCCGTTTTCGATATTTCGTCTTTCGCATAGTTCAACGCTTCGGCGAGTTCGCTTATTTCGCTATAAGTTTGTTTAGACGCGAAATTAACGGAAGAATCGCCTTCTGCCCAACGTTTAGCAGTCTCCGACATATCGTCGATGGGCTTTGAAAGCCTTATCGAAAAATACCAAGCAAGCAAAAACGCAACGACGATCATTATCGCCGAAATAATTAAAAACTGAAACCTTATAACGGCTACCGCTTCGTCTATTTTCTCTCGCGGACTCGTCAGAACGATATACGTACCCTCGGCGTTGCCGTCCGAGCAATACGCGAACAGTCCGCCAATCTGAGATACCACGTTTTTTTCTTTTTCGTTGAAAATCTGTTTGACTATCGAGCCTTCCGTACTATCTGGATCTATCGGGCTGCTTCCTTCAAAATAGGCAAATTCCCTATTTCCGTCGGGATAATCGATTGTCGTTATCTTGTATACGTTTATTCCTGCGTCCTTACACTCTATAACGCACTTATCAAAGTTTTTATTGTCGAAATCGTATTTTGAAAGAGTCTCGCCGTACCTCTCTACATTCGCTATTTTTACTTTCTGATAGTGACTTTCAAGAAAAAATATCTGAAAAAGCCATAAACATGCAATGATTATGGCTGTAAAAATCAAAAAGTAAAACAGTACGTTAAATTTCAGTTTTCTGAGTTTTTTTCTCATACCTCGAACTTATAGCCCATTCCTCTCAACGTAACGATAAATTTTCTGTATTCTTTAAGGTTGCTTCTGAGCATTTTGATATGGGTGTCTACCGTTCTGTCGTCGCCGTAGAAGTCGTAACCCCATACGTCGGACAAAAGTTTTTCTCTCGACAGAGCGATTCCTTTGTTGTTTACCATATAGAACAGAAGTTCGTATTCCTTCGGCGTAAGTTCGGCTTTCTGACCGTCTACGAAAACGTTTCTGCCTAGCATGTCGATTTCAAGTCCCTCGAACTTAACCGCAGAATTTGCGTTTTTGTTGTTCTTCGACTGATTGTTTCTCTTTAAAACGGCGTTTACTCTCGCCATGACTTCCTTAGGCGAAAACGGTTTTACAACGTAATCGTCCGCTCCGATTTCAAAGCCGAAAAGTTTATCGTACTCCTCTCCTCTCGCCGAAAGCATAATTACGGGAATATCCTTGAACTTTCTGATTTCCTTTACGGCGGAATATCCGTCGAGTTTCGGCATCATTATATCCATAAGAATAATGTCGTAGTCGTTGTTTTTGCATTTATTAACCGCTTCCATACCGTCGGCGGCCTGATCGGACTCGAAGCCCTCGAACTCGGCGTACTCTGCAAGAACTTCTCTTATTTTCGCCTCGTCGTCTACTATCAATATTTTATACATGATTTGTTCCTCCGTTTTTTTGATTTGGAATTTTGATTACATTATATAAATGTATTATTATCACATTAAATCAATAGAGTGAAAACTCAATGAAAATCGCAGTTTAATAAGTTTTTTTTCGGTATTGCCGTAAAAATCGCTTTTTCGGCTGAAATGTTCACCGAATATGAATTGCCTTCGCCTTTTAAAGCGGAAACCATTTCGCCGTTTATGAAAAGAACTGCGGACAAATTTTCGATACAGACGTAATCTTTGATTTTCGCATTTTGAGATTTTGCGAAAAAGTCCTCTTTTCTGTCGTCGTAATGCGGACACGCCCCGCCTTTCAGATAACCGAGAGCAGGCTCGAACTCATACTCTTCCCCTATGCTATCCGTAAACATTTCTTCAAACCAACAGATAGCCCCAGCGGAAAGTCCGCAAATAATCACGCCTCGGTCGTACGCTTCTTTGATAAGTTTATCCACGCCGCATTCCTTCCATTTTTCGAGCATGTATACCGTATCGCCGCCTCCGACGTAAATCATATCGGCTTTCTCGAATTTTCCGCGTATTTTCTCGTCGTTCATTTCGCCGTAAACGGTTAAAACGCAGTCGGTTTTCAGTCCGAAAAGCCCTGTATAAGTCTTATGAAAACTGTTGTAATACGGCATGCTGTCGTGACTTGCCGTGCCTATAAAAAGAGCGTTAGCCCTTTTATCTCCCGCGTGTTTTTTTGCGAGAGCGGCAATTTGTTCGTCTATTTCGGCGGTGGCTTTTTCTCTTATCTCCCCTCCGCCTATCGCGATTATTATTTTATCCATGAACATATTATAATACATTTCGGTTAATTTTTCAAGAGGATAAGCAATAAAAATAATAGCGATAATAGCGAAAGAATTTTAAATATAATTATCGCTTACGTTTCGATAAATTTTCATCTGTAATATTGTAGTCGTAATATTATAGCCGCAGGCGATTGTGTTGAAACGCAATCGCCTGCGGCTGAAAGAAAATGCAGTCTATCGTCAGTAAATCAGTTTCCAAACGTCTCCTTCAATCACTTCATAAAACTCGTCGCTTGCAAGATACATTTTCGGAATAGCATTCAGTTTAACGACGTACTGAATCATTATATTATGAACTTCAAGCATAATTTGTTTTTTATCTTCTTTTGTTTCCGCATTAACATATCTGCTTTTTAACTCAGTAAGGTAATCCTTCCCAATCGGATAAATTTCACTTTCTTCATAGGCATATGGCGAAAACAGATTGTCTAAGTCTTCGAAATTCAACACATCATCGGAAAGCAGATTTGCGCCGGTAAAATCATAGACAAACAGGCAGAGGTCGCTTGTCTTCATATAAGTTTTACCATATCCAAAGTTGAAGTGTACGGAAATACCCACAGCCTCTAAATCCTCTATAATTGATCGGGCAATTTTACGGCAAATATCGTTGTCAGGAACATACATGCACAAATCTAAATCATTTAATTGATTTATGTCGATGTCGTTTTCTGTCAATATCTCTGTAACACCGCCAATATCTAACTGCTCACCTCTCCAACTTGCCCACCATGAAGAACCGTCATTTTCGAAGTCTATCATTTTATCGGTGTACCATCCGCTTTGTTCACGAATATTTTCTTTCTAAAAAATTCTTCATATTTTAAACCTCAAAACATTGTACGGTATGGACTAAAAGGGAACGAGAATCTGATTATTGACTGCTTCTCAAGAGATTCCGATTTTTCGGCATCAAACTCCATCCCGCTAATTAAATTAACAAATTTATTTCCTTTTTTTATTGCGCATATATATCGACCGCCATCATACTTGATAAAATATTTTTTATCATTTATGTAGCCTGTCACAAAATACGGACTTTTACTGTATGCGATTTTAATTTCCTTGTCATCTTTCATATCGGCGTTCGATTGCGATTTGTCTATTGTTAAATCATCATTATTAGGTGACCAAGTACGTTTATCGTCATAAATTCCCCCTTCCAAGTACATACTTACGCTATAAGCTCTAAACAAAATGTATCTCCTTCTTTCATATTTATTAAGGCGAACAACTGAAAAACCGAACGGCTCAAATTCAACGAGAAAATATTGCAAAGTATTATCCTTTTCATACAGCGGATATACTTTAAAACTCTCGTATCGTTCGCCATTTCCGTATTTCCAATCTTTAAAATGATTATCGATCCTTTTGCTTACTCGTTTTATATGTTGTTCTTCCGAATACCACGACGATCGCCTGTATTCGCACATAAATACGATTCCCCACAGTAAAACGATTATCAGCAAAACTGCCAAAACTTTATGCTTTTTGAAAAACTTTAACATTCCTTTTACTCCCTTTTCCCTATTTTAACATACGGCAAATTCGATTGTCAATACACACCGATAAATTTTATTGTTTTTATCTGTAATCATTACTTGTATCTCTTTTGTTTTTTATTACCACAAGTCTACTCCTTTACCAACATAGAAAACCGCGAATATTTTTGCCTGATCGTGATACGAACTATCACCGGTTACATAAACCGTTTTTCCGTCAATCACGTTAATAAACTCGTCCCCCTGTTTTATAGCGCAAACATAATATGCTCCGGAAGCACAACGAATAAAGTATTTCCTTTCGTTTATATGCCCGTTAACATAATATGGACTTTTAACAAGTTTTACTCTATCCCCATTCTCATCGAGTACCGGCTTATCATCGTTATACGGAACCCCAACAACCGGACAACATGGATACTCGTCGCGGTATAGCAAACTTACTTTATACATACTTTTCCGAAAAGCAACTATAAGTTGTGTATTTAACTCATACTCCTTAATGCAAATAAATGTAAAACCTAACGGTTCAAATTCCACAAGAAAGTATTTCAAGGCGTCATTCTCGTCATATAGCGGGTATATTTTGAAACTTTCATAGTGTTCGCCATTTAAATAATTCCAATTTTTATAACGGTTTTCTACCCTTTTATTCAACCGCTTTATGTGTTGTTCTTCCGAATACCACGACGAACGCCTGTATTCGCACATAAATACGATTCCCCACAGTAAAACGATTATCAATAAAATAGCCAATATTTTATGTCTTTTGAAAAATTTTAACATTTCTTATACTCCCTTTTTTCCATTTTAACATACGGCAAATTCGATTGTCAATACACACCGATAAATTATATCGCTTTTTAAAACCCCGACAGAACTCGAT